>NZ_JBRRBO010000002.1:0-192344 GCF_056756175.1 Stenotrophomonas sp. STEN240
CGCCGCTATGTTGAGTTGGGTTTTGCTTTTTTTGGGGGGGGGTTAACACCCCCCTGCTTCGGGGCGGCCCCCGCTCCCACATGCTTGTCCAAGGCCCGCTCGCCGTTGGACAGCGATTTTTGTCAATCCGAACCTACAGCAGCCCTAAAGCGCGGGAGGGTGCTGCCGTTATTGATATCAGCAGCGGTACTGCGGCCCCAACGGCACCTCCCACTGCACTCAGTACCGGTCAGGTTGAGCTGCCGGATCAAACGACAAAAAGGAATCCGAAACCATGGCACAAGTAATCAACACCAACATCATGTCGCTCAATGCTCAGCGCAACCTGAACACGAGCGGCAGCAGCCTGGCCACCTCGATCCAGCGCCTGTCGTCGGGCCTGCGCATCAACAGCGCCAAGGACGACGCCGCCGGTCTGGCCATCTCCGAGCGCTTCACCACCCAGATCCGCGGCCTGGACGTTGCTACCCGCAACGCCAACGACGGCATCTCGCTGGCCCAGACCGCGGAAGGCGCGATGGTCGAAATCGGCAACAACCTGCAGCGTATCCGCGAGCTGGCTGTGCAGTCCTCGAACGCCACCAACTCCTCGACCGACCGCGAAGCGCTGAACTCGGAAGTCAACCAGCTGCTGAAGGAAATCGACCGCGTCTCCAACCAGACCAGCTTCAACGGCACCAAGTTGCTGGACGGCAGCTTCTCCGGCGCGCTGTTCCAGGTTGGCGCTGACTCGGGCCAGACCATCGGCATCAACAGCATTGTCGACTCCAACATCGACGCGCTGGGCCGTGCAGGCTTCGCCGCGACCTCGACCTCGACCGCAGCACTGGCCTCGGGCGCTGCCACCGCAGCCGGCTCCATCGGCGGCATGAGCGTCAACGGCATCGCCATCGAAACCGTCAAGGTTGCTGTCGGCGACACGGGTGCAGACGTCAGCAAGAAGGTTGCTGCCGCGATCAATGAGAAGATGGACCAGTCGGGCGTGTATGCATCGCTGGACAGCACCGGCAAGCTGAGCATGACCTCGGTCAAGGCCGGCAAGGACTTCACCTTCACCGATGCAACGCAGACCGCTGCCACCGGCCTGGCCTATTCGGGCACCGGCATCGCCGCAGGCACCGTCGCCGCCAATGCTGGCGCCGGCACCAAGTTCCTGAAGGACCTGGACATCTCCAGCGTCGCCGGTTCGCAGCAGGCCCTGGAAATCGTTGACAAGGCACTGACCTCCGTCAACAGCTCGCGTGCCGACATGGGTGCGATCCAGAACCGCTTCAGCTCCACCATCTCCAACCTGTCGACCACCTCGGAAAACCTGTCCGCCTCGCGTAGCCGCATCCGTGACGCTGACTACGCCAAGGAAACCGCCGAGCTGACCCGCAACCAGATCCTGCAGCAGGCCGGTACCGCCATGCTCTCGCAGGCCAACAGCTCCACCCAGAACGTGATGAGCCTGCTGCGCTAATCACACTGCGGCGCCGGTGGATCGGCGCTACCAGTGACGTTTCCGGAACCCCCGCCAGCTGGCGGGGGTTTCGCGTTTGCAGCGGGCGCGGCCCAGGCGACGCCGATCAAGGCACGCCGCTTGCATGGTGTGCACGGCAACCGTCGCCGTCTGCCTAAAGTTGCTGGGCAGGCGTGCCGATACAAGGGATAGCTGCACAGGCGTCCTTCCGCCTAGAACAAGGAAACACAATGGCCACCTCCTCTCTCGCTGCTGTCGGCTCCGGCCTCGACATCCCGACCATCGTTGCCAAGCTGGTCGCTGCCGAGCGCAAGCCGGCTGACAACCGGATCAATTCGCAGGGCACCGCGGCCACGGCCAAGCTGTCTGCGCTGGGCAACATCAAGAGCTCGTTGAGTGGCCTGCAATCCTCGTTGGAGGCGATGGTCAAGAGCGCGGACATCCGTTCCTACAAGGCCACGGTGCCAGAGGGTTCGGGTTTCAGCACCAGCATCATCACCGATGCCAGCTCCGGCAAAACCCTGGCAACCGCAGGCACTTACAACGTCGAAGTGCTGAGCCTGGCGACCACCCAGAAGCTCAGTTCCGGCGCGTTCGCCGCCGATGCGTCAGTAGGCGACGGAACCTTGACGGTAGCCTGGGGCGACAAGACGCTGGATGTCGATATCGCCGAAGGCTCGACGCTGACCGAAATCGCCGCAGCCATCAACAAGGCGGCCAACGGCAAAGGCGTCAACGCCACCATCATCACCGCCAGCGACGGCCAGCATCTGGTAATGAATGCCGTCAACGCCGGCACCGAAGGTGCACTGAAGGTAACCACCAGCGGCGGCAACGGCGGCCTGTCCGCACTGACCTGGGACGGCGCTGCAGGTGGCATGGCACAGACTACGGCGGCCACCAACGCCAAGGTCCGGGTTGACGGCTTCGAACGCGAGTCCAGCAGCAATTCGATCACCGACATCATTCCCGGTATCACCCTCAACCTTAGCAAGGCCGAGGTAGGTACCACCCGCACGCTGACCGTGGCCCAGGACAACTCGCCGCTGAAGATCAACCTGCAGGCATTCATCAGTGCCTACAACGCGACCAACAGCATGCTGAAAAGTGCCACCAGCTATGACGCCAAGAATGACAGGGCGTCCACGCTGACCGGCGACTCGATGATCCGCGGCCTGCAGCAGCAGATGCGCAGCCAGCTCAGTGCCAACGTCGTCGATCTGAAGGCGCTTGGTGTTGCGATCAACAAGGACGGCTCGCTCAGCTTCAGCGCTACCACCTTCGACAAGACCGTCGCCGAAAATCCCGGCGCAGCCGAAGCCCTGCTGGGCAGCAAAGGAAACCTGTCCAGTGGCATGACCAGCATGCTCAAGAGCAACCTGGACAGCACCGGCACCCTGACCCAGCGCACCGATTCGCTCAACAAGCAGATCAAGAAGCTCGAGAAGGACCTGGATGCGCTGGATGCGCGCATGGAAAAGGTTTCCGAGCGCTACACCAAACAGTTCACGGCGATGGACAAGCTGGTCGCGGGGATGCAGAGCACCAGCAACTACCTCAGCCAGCAGTTGGCCTCCAAATCCTGACAACCGCGCCCTGCGGGCGCAGCGACACTCATCCACCAACCACCACCTGCCGCTGCGACGAGCCACTCGCGTAAGGGCTGAATCAAAGGAGTCCCATCCACATGTACGGTGCCAACCGCCACTATGCCGAGCAGTACCGCAAGGTCGGCGTTTCCAGCCGTGCCATCGATGCGGACCCCCATCGTCTGGTTGCGCTGCTGCTTGAAGGCGCCGGCGAGCGCATCCGGCGTGCCGAAGCCTGTCTGGCTAGCGGCGACCAGGCCTTGAAGGGCAAGGCCATCGGCGAGGCCTGCGCCATCATTGGCCACCTCAACGGTTCGCTGGACCATGAGGCCGGTGGTGATGTGGCCGGTAATCTGTCGGCGCTATACGAATATGTACTGCACCGCCTGACCGAGGGTAACCTCAACAACGACGTCAATGCCCTGCAGGAGTCCTTGTCGCTGATGACCGAGATCGAATCCGCCTGGAACGCCATCCCCGCCGAGCAACGCGGCATGCCAAACGCCGCCGGGGCACGGTGATGTCCACTGCCGCCAGCCAGGCCCTGGATGCCCTGCACGCAGATCTGGATGCCTTGAAGAACGCCATCGACGCCGAAGATCACGATCGCGCCGAACAGATTGTTGCCGCGCATGATCAGCGCCTGCGCGGCTATATCCAGGACAACGGCGCAGCGGGTGCGGCAGACGCTCTGCAGCACCTGCTGGAACAACAGCACAGCCTGACCGGGCGGATGCGCGAACTGCGCGACGAGGCGGCCGCACACCTGCGCGCCGAACGTCAGTCCACCCGCGTGGCCAGTGCCTATCTACAGGCTGGAAGCCTGGCATGAACAGCACCGGCATCGACCACCCCGCAGAAGCCGAGCTGTTCGACGACACGCTCAGTTGCGAGTTGTCGCTGCCGGTGGAATTCCAGGCCGGCGCTACGCTGCAGCGCCCGGGCAGTACCGAGATGCTCCTGCGCAGCATCGCGCTGGTCGAAGACGCACGCAATGCGGATGACGGCAGCGACGAGCGCAACGACAACAGCCTGCAACTGCAGCGACTGGAAGCACGGCTGGATCTCACCCTGGTCCTTCTTGGGCGCCTGCTGCAACGCGACGCACCTGCTGCAACGGCTGCAGCGCTGCGCTGGTCACGGCATGGTCTGCGCCTGCAGCGTGAGCAGCTTGCCGGTTACGCGGCAGGAACCAAGGGTGTGGTCCGTTTGCAGCCGGCCGAGTGGCTGCCTGACCTGATCGAGCTGCCCGTCGTGGTGCTGGCCGAAGCAACCACCGCCGCTGGCCCGCAGTTGTGGCTCCGCCTGGACGCCCAGAACGAGGCCTTGCTGGCTGCCGTTGAGCGCCACCTGTTCCGCCTGCACCGCAAGCAGATCGCCGATAGTCGCCGTAACCGGTGAGCAGATTGCATGGTGCTGCGCTGGCGCCTGCGCCCCCGCTCCGCTAAGGTGCAGCCTTCTGATATGACCCGGTCTCCCGTGCGCGTTCTTATTGTCGACGACCACACCTTGGTTCGTGCTGGGCTTACCCGGCTGCTGCAGACATTTGACGGAATCCAAGTGGTGGCCGAAGCCAGCAATGCCGAACAGGCATTGGAAATGGCGCTTTTTCATGTGCCAGACCTGATTTTGCTTGATCTCTCCCTGCCCGGCCGTTCCGGCCTGGAGGCACTGACGGACATCCGCCAGCGCTTGCCGCATGCGCGTGCGGTGATGATGTCCATGCACGATGACGCCGCCCATGTGCGAGATGCACTTGATCGTGGTGCGGTTGGCTTTCTGGTCAAGGATGCGGCTCCGGCGGAACTGGAACTGGCCCTGCGCGCCGCGCATGCCGGGCAGGTTTTCCTGAGCCCGCAGATCTCGGCAAAGATGCTGGCGCCGTTGATGAACAAGGAGCGCGCTACCGGCATCGGCGCTCTGTCGCCGCGACAGAAGCAGATCCTGCGGCGTCTGGGCACCGGCCAGACCACCAAGGAAATCGCCGCGGACCTGGGCATCAGCATCAAGACCGTGGAAACCCATCGGGCGCGGATGATGGAATCCCTGGGCTGCCGCCGCGCCAATGACCTGCTTCTGATGGCCGTACGCCACGAAAACGAGCTCGGTTGATGTCAGTAGTCCGGACAAAGTGAATCTGCGTCACGGAAACCGAAACCCGTCACCTGACTTGACGGATGCAGTGAAATCAACAAGTTGCATCACAGCACCGGCATTGGCGCGCCAATTTACCGACGCAATGTAGGGGTTACACCTACATGAGGTAGGGGGGATTACGACAGCTATCAGGTCGACACCTATTACCGTCCCGACATGAAGCACGCAAGATGCGTTCCACAACGCGGCCATCAACCGGGCGCAACGGGAACCTGCATGAAAGCTTCACTGTCTACCCAGCTGGGACAACAACTCCACCTCACCCCTGCCCTGCTGCAGTCGATTCGCCTGCTGCAGCTCAATGGCATGCAGTTGGAGCTGGAAGTACGTCAGGCGCTGGAGAACAACCCGTTGCTGGAACTGCAGGAGCTGGCTGAAGAAGCGCCAGCGGCCGTTGCCGCTGATGACGCTCAGGCCGACACCGCTGCATTCGACGAACTTCCCGAAAGCAACCTGTGGGATGTCCCCGGCGCCAGTTGGAATGCCGCCGACGAGGACCGCATGGCCCGCGTGGCCGCCGGCGAGTCCACCGATCCGCAGCTGCGCGTCCTCAACGCACTGGCGCTGGAACTGGACGAGGCCGATCTGGCCGTCGCCGCTTTCTGGTTGGAACACTGCGACGAGGCAGGTTACCTGCAGGCTCCGCTGGCGCAGCTGACCCAGCTGGCCAGTGCCCGCCTTGATCGGACGGGCGCAGATATCGAAGCCATCCGCCAGCGCCTGTTGCAGGGCGAGCCTGCCGGCATGGCTGCCGTGAACCTGCATGAGTGCCTGCTGGCACAGCTCACTGCCCTGCCCGGCCGGGTGCCCGCACGCCACCTGGCCTGCCGCCTGCTCGATGCCGACATGCAACTGCTGGCAAACCATGACTATGCGGCGCTGGCGCTGGCCCTGGACGCGGAAGTCGCCGATATACACGAAGCCTTCCGCCTGATTCTGTCGCTGCAGCCACGGCCGGGCGAAACCCTGCTGCCGCAGCAGGAAGCCAGCGTCATCCCCGACGTGGTGGCCTGGCACGCCGACGGCCAGTGGCGGGTAGCGCTGAACCCGGCAACCACCCCGCGCCTGGCGATCAACAGCAGTTATGAGCGGGTTGTCGCCGACAGCAGTGGTGAGTCGGCCCAGCCGCTGCGCGAAATGCTGCAGGAAGCACGCTGGCTGACCCGTGGCCTGTCGATGCGCTACGACACCCTGCTGCGCACCGCGCGGGTCATCGTCGAGCGCCAGGCCGCGTTTCTGGTCAATGGCGATGAATGCATGGCGCCATTGACCCTGAAGGAAGTCGCCGACCTGATCGGCATGCACGAATCCACGGTCTCGCGGATCACCTCGGGCAAGTACCTGCAGACCCCGCGCGGCACCTTTGAATTGAAGCACTTCTTCGCCGTTCGCCTGGAAGGCGCCAGTGTCTCCGGCCAGGCCGTCAAGGCAATGGTCAAGCGCCTGATCGACGCCGAACCGCCCGCCCGCCCGCTCGCCGACGAGGCCATTGCCGGCCTGCTGTCACGTCAGGGAGTGAACATTGCACGCCGGACCGTCGCAAAATACCGCGAACAGCTTGATATCGCCCCGGCACGCGAACGTCGCCGCCAGAGCAGCAAGCCCCAGCTGGCCCGTGTGGGCTGAGACCAAGGATTCCCATGAACAAGCTCACCGTAGTGCTGGTCGACGACCATGAAGGTTTCATCAACGCCGCCATGCGCCATTTCCGCAAGATCGACTGGCTGGAAGTGGTCGGCAGTGCCGCCAACGGCCTGGAAGCGATCGAGCGTTCCGAAGCCCTGCGTCCGCAGGTGGTGCTGATGGATCTGGCCATGCCGGAAATGGGCGGCCTGCAGGCGACGCGCCTGATCAAGACCCAGGACCAGCCCCCCTACATCGTCATCGCCAGCCATTTTGATGACGCCGAGCATCGCGAACACGCGTTGCGCGCCGGTGCTGACAACTTTGTCAGCAAGCTGTCTTACATCCAGGAAGTCATGCCCATCCTGGAAAGTCTCAAGGTGCAGGAAAATGAGTGAGTCACGCATTCTGGTGATCGACGCCGACGGTGTGCGCGCCGAGCGCACGCTGGCGCTGTTGGAGTTCATGGACTTCAACCCGCGCTGGGTCAGCGACGCACAGGACATCGACGTCAGCCGCCACCGCAGCAACGACTGGATGGCGGTGGTGGTCGGCGCACTTGAAGATGCCGACCGCGCTGCCGGTTTCTTCACCTGGCTGGCAAGTACGTCTTTGCCGCCGCCGATCCTGCTGGCCGAAGGCGACCCGCTGGCGTTCTCACGCCACTATGGCCTGCACGAAGCCAATGTATGGCCGCTGGAACAGCCGATGCGCCATGCGCAGATGGAAGCCCTGCTGCGGCGCGCCAGCCTGAAGCGGCTCGATGCCGAGCACCAGGCAGGCAATACCGATGACAGCGGCCCGACCGGGCACAGCCCGGCAGTACGCGAGCTGCGCCAACTGATCGACCAGGTCTCCAATTTCGACACCACCGTGCTGGTGCTGGGCGAATCCGGCACGGGCAAGGAAGTGGTCTCGCGCGCCATCCATCAGCGTTCGCCGCGCCGCGACGGCCCGTTCATTGCCATCAACTGCGGCGCGATCCCGGCCGACCTGCTGGAAAGCGAACTGTTTGGCCATGAGAAAGGCGCCTTCACCGGTGCGCTGAGCGCCCGCAAGGGCCGTTTCGAAATGGCCGAAGGTGGCACCCTGCTGCTCGATGAAATCGGCGACATGAGCCTGCCGATGCAGGTCAAGCTGCTGCGCGTGCTGCAGGAACGCAGCTTCGAGCGCGTTGGCGGCAACCAGACCATCCGCTGCAATGTGCGGGTCATCGCCGCCACCCATCGCAACCTGGAATCGAGCATCACCGACGGCAAGTTCCGCGAGGACCTGTTCTATCGTCTCAACGTGTTCCCGATCGACGTGCCGGCGTTGCGCGAGCGCGCCAGTGATCTTCCCGAGCTGGTCGAAACCATCGCTGCCCAGCTTTCGCGTACCGGCCGTGGCGAAGTCCGTTTCGCGCCCGAAGCACTGCAGGCACTGGCCGGCTATGCCTGGCCCGGCAATGTGCGCGAACTGACCAATCTGGTCGAGCGCCTGGCCGTACTGCATCCGGGCGGCACCGTGCGCCTGCAGGACCTGCCCAGCCGTTACCGCGGCGACAAGGCCATCCTGGCGGCTGCCCGTGCCGAGGACGAACGTCCGATGCTGTTTGGAAAGCAGCCCGCCGCGATGGAAACCTCCGCAAACCCGGTTGCAGGCCTGATCAACCAGATCGCCGCGCCGGATAGCACCAGTCAGCTGCCCAATGAAGGCATGGATCTGCGCGATCACATGGCCAACATCGAGCTGACCCTGATCAACGAAGCACTGGAGCGCACCCAGGGCGTGGTCGCCCATGCCGCCCAGCTGCTTGGCCTGCGCCGCACCACGCTGGTTGAAAAGCTACGCAAGTACGGCATCGAGCGCGATTCGGTCGAGACCGCCAGCCAGTAACAACCTGTGGCCGGCGATGCTTTCGCCGGCAAATGATCACGCCGGGGCAGTTACCCCACGCTTGCGTGCACGCACTGAAGTTGCCGCCCCGCTGCGGCACGAAACTTGCAGCTTCAGTCACATCGTTCGCTGCCCCGACTGCACATGAAGCCCGCCGTTACTGGAATGAAAGCCGTCATCCTGGCCGGAGGCCTGGGAACCCGCATCAGCGAGGAGTCCCACCTGCGCCCCAAGCCGATGATCGAAATCGGCGGCAAGCCGATCATCTGGCACATCATGAAGCTCTACACGCATTTCGGTATCACCGACTTCGTCGTGTGCCTGGGCTACAAGGGCTATGTGATCAAGGAGTATTTCGCAAACTACTTCCTGCACATGTCCGACGTCACCTTCGACATGGCCGAAAACCGCATGCAGATCCACAACCGCAACGCCGAGCCGTGGCGGGTGACGCTGGTGGATACCGGTGACAGCACTTCCACCGGTGGCCGCCTGAAACGTGCGCGCGATTATCTGGGCAGCGACACGTTCTGCCTGACCTACGGCGACGGCGTGGCCGACATCGACATTTCCAGTCTGGTCGACTTCCACCGCCAGCACGGCCGCCTGGCCACGGTAACGGCGGTGCAGCCGCCGGGCCGGTTTGGCGCGCTGGATATCACCGGCACGCAGGTATGTGGCTTCAAGGAGAAACCATTGGGCGATGGCGCCTGGATCAACGGTGGCTTCTTCGTGCTGGAGCCGGGCGTGTTCGATTACATCGAAGGCGATGCGACTACCTGGGAGCAGGAGCCGATGCGTCAACTGGCCGACGAAGGTCAGCTGATGTCCTTCCTCCATCACGGCTTCTGGCAGCCGATGGACACCCTGCGTGACAAGACCCTGCTCGAGGAACGTTGGTCGCTGGGCAAGGCGGAGTGGAAACTGTGGCAGTGACTTCGGATTTCTGGCGCGGGCGTCGGGTCTTCATCACCGGCCACACCGGCTTCAAGGGCACTTGGCTGGCGCTGTGGCTGCGCCAGCTGGGCGCTGATGTTCATGGCTACGCCCTGCCCGCACCTGCGGGTGATTCGATGTGGCAGGCGACCGGGCTGGCTGCGCTGATCGACACTGAACTGGCCGACATCCGCGACGCCGAGCGTTTGACTGCCGCAATGGCGCGGCAGCAACCCGAGCTGGTGCTGCATCTGGCCGCGCAACCCTTGGTACGGGAGTCGTACCGGACGCCCGCAGACACCTGGTCGACCAATGTCACCGGCACCCTCAACCTGCTGCAGGCGGTGCGCCAATGTGACAGCGTTCGCGCCGTGCTCGTGGTCACCACCGACAAGTGCTATGACAACCGCGAATGGGTCTGGCCTTACCGCGAACAGGACGCGCTGGGCGGTCACGATCCCTATAGCAGCAGCAAGGCAGCCGTTGAGCTGTTGTGCGCCTCCTGGCGTGCCTCGTTCCTGCAGACGCAGGGCTTGGCCCTGGCCACCGCACGCGCCGGCAATGTGATCGGCGGCGGCGACTGGTCACCGGAGCGGCTGCTGCCCGACATCCTGCGCCAATGGCAACAGGATCAGCCCGTCACCCTGCGCTACCCCGGCGCCACCCGCCCCTGGCAACACGTGCTCGAATCCCTGCACGGGTACCTGCTGCTGGCAAAGGCGCTGTTGAACGGCCAACAAGGCGCGGATTCCGCCTGGAATTTCGGCCCGGATGCTGCCGATGTCGCCAGTGTCGGTGCCGTCGTCGCGCAGTTGGCGCAGCTGTGGCCGGGCAAGCCGCAGTGGCAGATCGACGCCACGCCGCAACCGCACGAAGCCGGCTTGCTGTCCCTGGATTCGGCCAAGGCACGGCACTTGCTTGCATGGAAACCACGATGGTCGCTGCCACAGGCACTGGCACAAACCGTGCGCTGGCACCAGGCATGGCTGGCCGGCGAAGACATGCAGCGTCACACCCTCACCCAGATCGAAGATTTCCAGAACAGCACGCGATGAACCACGACGAACTCCAGCTGCGCCATCAGATAGCCGAACTGGTCGGGCAATACGCCGACCGTCATCTCGCCACGCCTGCCTTTGTCCCCGGCAGCAGCACGGTGGCGCCGTCCGGCAAGGTCATCGGCGCCACCGAGTTGAAATCGATGATGGAGGCGGTGCTGGATGGCTGGCTGACCACCGGACGTTTCAACGATGCCTTCGAGAAGAAGCTGTCGCGTTACCTCGGCATCCGCAACGTACTCACCACCAACTCGGGTTCTTCCGCCAACCTGCTGGCGTTCTCGGCGTTGACCTCGCCCCGCCTTGGCGAACGCGCCATCGGCAAGGGCGATGAGGTGATCGGCGTCGCCGCCGGTTTCCCGACCACCGTCAATCCAATTCTGCAATGCGGTGCGGTGCCGGTATTCGTCGATGTCGAGCTGGGCACCTACAACGTAAACGCCGCGCTGATCGAAGCGGCGATCACCCCGCGTACCCGCGCCATCATGCTCGCGCACACGCTGGGCAACCCGTTCAACCTGGCCGTCGTGCGCGAGCTGTGCGACCGTTACGGGCTGTGGCTGATCGAGGATTGCTGCGATGCGTTGGGTTCAACCTATAACGGCAAGCTGGTGGGCAGCTTCGGCGATATCGGCACGCTGAGCTTCTATCCGGCCCATCACATCACCATGGGCGAAGGCGGTGCGGTATTCACCGGTTCGCCGCGCCTGAAGCGCATCATCGAATCCTTCCGCGACTGGGGCCGCGACTGCTATTGCGGGCCCGGCACCGACAATACCTGTGGCCAGCGCTTCGACTGGCAACTGGGCGGTCTGCCTGAAGGCTACGACCACAAGTACACCTATTCGCACCTGGGCTACAACCTGAAGATCACCGACATGCAGGCCGCCTGTGCACTGGCACAGATGGACCGCCTGGAAGGCTTCATTGCTGCCCGCAAGCGCAACTTTGCCTGGCTGCACCAGCGCCTTTCCGGCAGCACCGAACAGTTGATTCTTCCGCATGCAACGCCCGGCAGCGACCCCTCTTGGTTCGGCTTCCCGATCACCCTGCGTGATGGCAGCGGCGTGCTGCGCGAAGACCTGTTGCGCCACCTGGACAGCCACAAGATCGGCACCCGCCTGCTGTTTGCCGGCAACCTGACCCGCCAGCCCTATATGCAGGGCCAGAACTACCGGGTCAGCGGTGAGCTGCCGGTAACCGACAAGGTCATGAAAGACACCTTCTGGATCGGCCTGTGGCCGGGCCTGAGTGAAGACCAACTGGAATACGCAGCCGCTTGCATCGAAGACGGACTGCGGACCGCGCGCACGCGCCCACGAGCTGCCGTCGGAGCCGACGCATGAACCAACTTGCGCAGAAACTGAGCCTCTTACCCGACAGCAGCATCCTCGATGCGATCAAGCTGCACGAGGCTGACGCATTGAAGACCGTGTTCGTCATCGACGGGCAACAACGCGTGCTTGGCGTCGTTACCGATGGCGATATCCGCCGCTACCTGCTCAACGGCGGGCAGACCAGCCAAGCCGTCACCGCCTGCATGAACCAGGCCTTCCATTCCGTCAGTGATGATGCCGACCGCGATGCGCTGGCCGATGCCTTCAACCTCGGCTATGGCGCGATACCGGTGCTGGATCGCCTTGGACGGCTGCTCAGTGTCCATACCCGACGCTCGAGCACCATTGAGCTGAATGGCTTCGCGCTCGGCGGCGAGCGGGTGTTCGTCATCGCCGAGATCGGCAACAACCACAACGGCTCCGTAGAACTGGCCAAGCGCCTGATCGATGCATCCATCGCTGCCGGCGTCGATGCGGTCAAGTTCCAGCTGCGCGACCGGCAAGCACTGTACCGTCGTCAGGCGGATGGATCGCGCGCGGAAGACCTGGGTGTCGAGTATCTGCAGGATCTGCTGGACAAGGTCGAACTGAGCCTGGACGAGCACCGGCAGCTGCGCGCTTACTGCCGCCAGAAGAACATCACCTACCTCTGTACCCCGTGGGACGAGCCCAGCGTGGATGCGCTGGCCAGCTTCGACGTGGCGGCGGTGAAGATCGCATCAGCCGATCTCTGCAACCCGTATCTGATTGCCAAAGCTGCAAGCCTGGGCAAGCCGCTGATTCTCTCCACCGGCATGTCACACGAACACGAGATCATCCGCACCATCAAGCAACTGCGCGAGCTCAGGGCGCCTTTCGCCTTGCTCCATTGCAACAGCGCCTACCCGGCCCCGGAATCCGACATCCAGCTTGGCTACATGGGGCGTCTGAAGCAGTTGCACGGACTGGTCGGTTACTCCGGTCACGAGCGCGGTACCGCGATTACCTTGGGGGCCGTCGCACTCGGGGCAAAACTGGTCGAACGCCACATCACCCTGGATCGCGCCATGGAGGGTCCGGATCACCTGGCCAGCCTGGAGCCGAACGAGTTCGGCCAACTGGTCGAAGGCATCCGCCAATTGGAAGCCGCATTGCCCTGGCAACGACCGGGACGGCGCCTTTCCCAGGGCGAACTACTCAACAGGGAAAATCTCGGCAAAAGCGTGATCACTACTCGGCCCGTGCGTGCCGGTACAGTGTTTGCAGCCGACATGCTGCGTGTCGCCAGTCCCGGCCAGGGCTTGGCCCCGTATCGGTTGCACGAGCTGATCGGCAAGACCGCAATGCGCGACATCGCCGAAGCGGGCTTCCTGTACGAAAGCGACCTGGATGCGCCGCGCAGTGAAGAGCGCCTGGCGTTCTCACTTCCCATCGCCTGGGGTGTGCCGGTGCGTTACCACGATTTCCTCGACTACCGGCGCCGCATCGAACCCGATCTTTTTGAATTCCATCTTTCCTATCGCGACCTGGGCCTGAAACCGCAGCGGTTCCTCGATGAAGTCGCATGCCGCCGCTTGGTGGTCCACGCACCGGAGCTGTTCGAGAACAGCGAACTGCTGGATCTGGTTGCCGACGACCCTGGCTGTCGCCGCCGCTCTATCGACAATCTGCAGCGGGTGGTGGACGCTACGTTGCAGATTGCCGAGTTCTTTCCGCATGCAAAGGAACGCTTGATCATCGGCAATGTCGGCGGTTTCTCGGCCGATGCGCCGCGCCCACGACATACACGCGCCGCCCTGTACGAACGCTTCCATGACTCCTGCGCGCGCATAGACTTTGCTGGTACCGAGCTGATCCCGCAGAACATGCCACCGTTCCCCTGGCACTTCGGCGGCCAGCGTCACCAGAACATCTTCATGATGCCCGACGAGCTGGCTGCACAAGCGCACGAACATGGTCTGCGCCTGTGCCTGGATCTCTCGCACCTGCAGATGACCTGCTTCCACTTCAATCTGGATTTCCAGCAGGCACTGGAGCAACTGTTGCCCTACTCCGCCCACCTGCATGTCGCCGATGCCAAGGGAGCCAATGGTGAAGGCGTCCTGATGGGTACCGGCGACATCGATTGGCCACGCGCCTGGCAAACAATCACTCGTCATCCACATGCCAGCTTCATTCCCGAGGTGTGGCAGGGCCACAAGGACCATGGGGCCGGCTTCTGGGCGGCGCTGAAGTTCCTTTCCCACCTCCCTGCAACGCGACCGGCACGCCAATTGCTTGCATCGTGTGCGTGAGCTGCAGCAAACGCTGCAAGCCTTTCTCGCGTACCGGCATCACTGCCCGCCGCACTTCAACTCGATACGGAACCATCAATGCGCGTCGCTGATTACATCATGAGCCGCTTGGCCGACCTGGGCGTCGGGCAGGTTTACTTCCTCCCGGGCGGCGGGGCGATGCATCTTAATGATGCGCTCGGCCGCCATCCGGCATTGGAACCGGTGCTGTGCCTGCACGAGCAGGCCGCTGGCGTCGCCGCCGAGGCGGCAAGCAAACTTCGTGGCGGCCCGTCCGCCTGCATGACCACCTGTGGGCCGGGGGCGACCAATGCAGTCACCGCCGTGCTCGGTGCATGGCTGGACTCATCGCCGGTGTTCTTCATCTCCGGCCAGGTCAAGAGTGCCGACCTGAAGGGCGACAGCGGCCTGCGCATGCTCGGCGTGCAGGAGGCAGACATCGTCTCCATCGTCGCCCCGATCACCAAGCACGCCGTGACCCTGACCGATCCGTTGGCGGCGGCCGAGGTGTTCGACCAACTCGAGCAAGCGGCGCTGAGCGGTCGCCGAGGGCCGGTATGGCTGGACATACCATTGGACATACAGGCCGCGCAGATTGATCCGGCCCAACTCCGTCGCGCACTGCCATTGCCAATCACGGCATCGGCGGATCTGCAGGAGCCAGTGGCAAAGACCATCGAACTCCTGCGCAATGCCCAGCGTCCTGCCTTCATCGCCGGCAGCGGTATCCGCATGGCGGGCGCTGTGGAGGAGTTCCGCAATCTGTTTGAACAAGCGGGAATCCCCGTGCTGCCAACCTGGTTGGCCATGGATGTCATCGAAGACGATCATCCGCTGTATGGCGGTCGGCCAGGTTCGATTGCACCGCGCTGGGCGAACTTCACGTTGCAGAACTGCGATCTGCTGATCGTGCTGGGCTCGCGTCTGGACATGGCGCTCACCGCCTATAACCACGCAAACTTTGCGCCCAATGCCAGAAAGGTCGTGGTGGATATCGACGCAGCCGAGATCGCCAAGCTGAAAATGCCGATTGACGTTGCCGTCGTCAGCGATGCAAAACCATTCATACATGCCCTGAACGTTGCAGTACAAACCGCCACCCTGCCCGACTACCAGCAATGGCATCGTCGCATCGCCGAATGGCGCAGCCGCTACCCCTTGCTGGGTGCCGAGCACGCAGACGACAGCAACGGCGTCAGCATGTACTACTTCACGGACCGGCTCTCCCAACAACTGGCCGAGGGTGATGTGATCGCACCGGGCAGCTCCGGGTTTGCCGCCGAACTGTTCCTGCTCAACCTGCGTCTGAAGAAGGGCCAGCGCTGCTTCCACAATCGTGGCACCGGCTCGATGGGCTTCGGCATACCCGCAGCAATCGGCGCCTGCATGGCATCCGGACGTACCCGGACCATCTGCGTGGAGGGCGACGGCGGCCTGCAGATGAACGTCCAGGAGCTCGCTACGCTGGCCGCGCTGGCGTTGCCGGTCAAGTGCTTCGTGGTCAACAACCAAGGCTATGCCTCCATCCGCACCTCACAACAGATGCACTTCCAGTTGTTGGTTGGCGCGGACAGCAGCAGTGGCATGCGCTTGCCGGAACTGGAGCAACTGGCCAAGGCATATGGCGTGGCCTATGCCCGCATCAGTTCGCATGACGGACTGGAACAACAGTTGCAAGCCGTACTCGACAGCGCGGGGCCGGTGCTGTGCGAAGTAATGGTCTACCCGGAAGAACCCCGTGTCCCGCGCGTGATGACTCGCATCAACGCGGATGGAAAACCCGAATCGGGAACCCTACAGGACCTCTACCCCTTCCTTCCTGCCGACGAGTTGGCTGCCCAGATGAAGGCGTCCGTGCCATGATTACCTACTGCGACAGCGCCACGGCAACTAGCGACGCAGCGCTCATGAATGATCCCCTGCCCTTCGATGCCAAGGCGGATCATTGGGCCAATTTCTACCGTAGTGGCAACGCAACGGCGCCCGTCTATCCCTCTCAGTTCGCAGCATTCGCAATCAATGAGCTGTCTGATATCGACGGAATCGTCGAGTTTGGCTGCGGCAATGGAAGGGACAGCCATTTCTTCGCCAGCAACGGGGTCCCGGTACTCGCCCTTGACGCTGCCGAAACTGCCATCGCCTTGTGCATTGCACGCAACCAACATAGGCATGCGCGCTACGTGGCCAATCGTGCATCCAAGGCGCGGGCCGAAGTGGAGGGCTTCGTTGCTGGCAAGAACAGGATCGCTGTCTATGCGCGATTTTTCCTGCACGCCATCGACGCCAAGGAACAGCACGCCTTCCTGGCAATGACCAGGCAGGCGATTCCGGCCGGTAGTGTGCTGCTGCTGGAATATCGAACCACGGATGATGCCGCCGGTGACAAGGTGTTTGGTCATGACCACTATCGCCGCTACCTGGACCATCTGGGTGTGCTTTCCGCGGTGACCGCAGCAGGCTTTGATGTCCGCTACCAGATAGAAGGACGTGGCTTGGCCAAGTATGGCAACGAAGATGCAATGGTCGGGCGCTGCGTGGCGGTGAAGGCATGAGCGTCGTCCCGCAAGCATTGGCCGGAAAGCGCCTGGTCCTGTTTGGTGCCGGACGCGTCGGGCAAGGTTTCGCCGAAAACTTCGCCACACTGAATGTAGTGGCCTTTGCCGACAATGACAGCAGCCGGCACGGCAGCCAGATCAGAGGCTTGCCCGTTCTGGCGCCGGAGCAGATCAGCACGTTCGACTACGACCTGGTGGTGATCACCACTGGTTGGTGGAAGAGCATCTCCACGCAGTTGCAGGTACTGGGCATTCCCGCAGACAAGGTCACATTGCCACCGAAAAGCATGCTCGCCGTCAACCATGGCAAGCACCCTTTTTCCGACGCAACCACCAAGCACTTCGCGGTCAGGCTGATCCATGCCATGGACGACGCGATGACAAGGTATGGCTTTCGCATGTGCCTGGACTTCGGCACTTTGCTGGGTGCCGTGCGTGAGAACGACTTCATCGCCTGGGATGACGACATCGACTTCACGCTGGTCGACCAGGACCTGCACATCCTCGTAGACAACCTGTCTGCGATCAAAGCCTCGCTTCCGTTGCTTCCTGGAACCTGCGTGGACGTTGCAGTTTTCACGCAGGATTGCAGTCCCGCAGCGGTTGTACTGACCTTCCAGAACGAAACCGACGCGGAAGTCATCATTCCTTTCGAGATCGGAATACTTCGCCGCGTCTTCGAAGATGGCAGCGCGATAACCACCGGTCTTGGCACCGAGTTCATCGCCCCAGCGCACCACTTCCGCGACTACGATCAAATGCGGTTCCTCGACCGCAGCCTATATGTGCCCCATCAGACCGAAGCCTATCTCGACTTCGTCTATGGCGACTGGCGAACGCCGAAGAAAGACACCACCCTGGCCGAGTACCCCATGCGCGAACCCGGCTATCAACGACCTGGCAAGGTCTCGATCTGACCCACCCCTCCCAGCTGGAAACACCCCCGTGCACGTCCCCGCTCAGTACGCCCACCTGCAGGAAGATCACCCCCACATCCACACGATCGCGGGTGGCTTGGCGCTGCAGGTTGTCTGGTCGCGACGCCAGCACCTGGCCTGCCGTGACCAGGTGGTGATTGACCACCCTTCGCGGTTGTCGATCCTGGACCGGTTGGATGCCTATCCGAACGTACAGGCGATGCTGTCTGCAGACGCGTTGCCGCGCCTGCAGCAACGCGGTCAACAGCTGCGCGCGGAACTGAACCGGGGAATCTATATCTTCGGCGCTTACAAGATCGGGATGCGGCTGGCGAGGATCGCGCGCGAGCACGGCGTTGCAGTGATCGGCTTTCTGGACAATGACCATGGCAAAGAGGGTCAGCAACTGGAAGGCTTGCCGGTGCATCACCCGCGATCCATTCCCCTGCAAGCGGCTACGGTTGTCATCGCCAGCGGCCAGCACAGCAATGCGATCCTCTCCCAGCTGGCGCAGCAGTACCCTGCATCGCAGCTGCTGAACATGCACGAGTTCCTCTATGCATTGGATGCCGATCACGTCACCGGCGCCTTTGCCAACACGGCCGAAGCCCCAGCCCGCGACCCACTGCCGCACCTGTCCGCATTCCTGCGACTGGACGATGAACACTCGCGCCAGGTATTCGACGCTCTGATCGGAATGCGTCTGCAGCTGGCCACCGGCCCCGCAGCCGCCATCAGGTCACCGCAGCAGCAGGAGTACTTCGAACCTGCCTTTGTAAGCCGCGAAAAGGCAGAGCGCTTCGTCGACGGCGGGGCAGCCGCAGGCGACACACTCTGCCGGCTGGAGGCAGTGCATGGGCCGGTTCAGCAAGCATGGCTGTTTGAACCGGAGCTTGCGCCGTACTACGAGGCACTGAAGAACTTTTCATCGCGCGCAGAAGTTGCGGTATTCAATATGGGGCTGGATGCGACTCCCACGCGTGCCGTCTATCAGCGCAGCCTGTCCTATGACATCGCCGACGAGCTCAGCTATACCTTGCCGCGCGACATCGCATCATTCATCCAGGGCACGCCGCTGGACGCGCTGGCATCCGGGCAAATCGGCCTCATCAAGCTCGACATCGAGGGCATGGAAGCCAGGGCCATCCGTGGCGCCAAGAACATCATTGCGCGCGACGCACCCACCTTGGCGATCTGCGCTTACCACCACGCAGACGACTATTGGCAGTTGATGGATGAAGTGTTGTCGATCCGCCCGGACTACAAGGTCGGCATGCGCCTGTACGCCGACGTTCTCGAAGACATCACCCTCTATTTCCATTGATCCGCTCCCTGGTGCGGCCAGCAAGCCGTCCCCGGAACGACGCAATTCTGCGAGCCACCATGACGATTCCGCTTACGGTCGCGCTGACCACCTACAATCGCTGCCACTATCTTCGGCAGGCGCTTCCCGCGATTCTCGGCCAGACGTACGGGGATTTCGAACTGCTCGTTCTGGACAATGGAAGCACCGACGAGACCCCTTACTACGTACTGGAGTGCAAGGACAGCCGCTTGCGCTACATCCGCAACCCACCGGGGCACACCTCATCCTTCAACAGCATCTCGGCTCAGTGGATCGCGCGCAGCGAGCGCCTCCTCATCACCCATGACGACGACATCATGGAACCAAAGATGCTGGAACGGCAGATGGCGCTCATTTCCCAACGTCCGGATCTGACCGCCATCTGGACCAACAAGAGCATCATCGACGCGGACAACAACCAGATTCACCCCTGGATCACCCCACCCGGCCCGACCCGCATCTTCGAACAGGGGGAATACATCGCCAGGGTTACCGAGGAACGCCTGTGGTATCCGGCCAGCAGCATGATCTTCATGCCCCACCTGCTTTCGACGAACACGCTGCTGCGTACCTATCGTGGCGTCAAGGATAGCCGTCAGCGCCCGATAACCATCGGGGCGGGGGAACACGTCCGTACCGCGCTGATGAACCTGAAAGGACCGGTTGCATTCCTGAACGAGCCGCTGCTTCGCTACCGCCAGCACGGCGTTCAGGAGACCCAGGACGTGCATCTCGCACGTGCTGCAATGCATACGTTTCAGTCACTCCGCAAACTGGTTCGGAAGACAAGCTACCGCGAGCAATACGAACCGATGTTCGATGCGCAGATCGCGCGTTTCCAGGCCCAGGACCTCATCCTGCAGCAGCAGAAAGCCACATTCGGGCAGTCCGTCCTGCGCCGGCTGGAAGCACTTCTGCTCAAGGGTCTGGACGGTCTTGGCGAGAATACGCGGGTCGCGCAACCGCTGCTCCCCTTGTTGGTGCTGCTGCTGCAGAGCGGACGGGTCGACATCGCCACGCGCGTACTTGATCGAATGCAGGCTCCTGCAGCCGATGCCACCACTGCAATCCGCTTGTTGTATCGATGGGCGGCTCATGTCCGTGCAGGGAACAATATCTTCAGCCACATGCGTGGACAGCGTGTGGTCATTCTCGGTAGCAGCCTGTTGGCCGCCCTGCTGGTGATCGAGGCACGCAACGCCCAGGTGGAAGTGGTGTGCTGCCTGGACTCCAACCGTACCCGACAAGGCACGTCTTGGCTCGGTCTGTCCGTGGTTCCTCCGTCCTGGCTGGCCAGCCGCGAGGAGACAGTGGACGCACTGGTCTTCAGCTCCGAGCGCGACCACGAAGACAAGTTGCTGATGATGGTACGCAGCCATGACCCGGAGTTGCCGGCGTTGTCCTGGAAAAGCCTCGTCGAGGACGTTAAGTGATCCGCCGCGCCGGCTCCACCGGCTGCGGTCGCAATCAGGTGGTCGAATGACATCCGTTGCCACACTCTCGCCACGCTCGGTCGAAGCAATCCGCGCATTTGCACGTTTGCCGGCAGCAACGGCGCTGGGCCCGCGACTGCAGGGTCATCACTTGCTGCTGACAGGCGGCACGGGCTTTTTTGGTCAATGGCTTCTGGCCTTGTTGGACAGCCTTGTTCTTCAGGGCGTTGACCTGCGGGTGACGGTGGTATCGCGGAATCCAGCGCGCTTTCTTGACGCACTTCCCTATTACCGCAGCTGTAGTTGGCTGCATTGGATTGCCAGCGACGTACGCGCCATTCCCAAGTGGCAAGGCCCCGCGCCTGACCTTATCCTGCACGCAGCAGCCGAGACCTCGGTTTCCGCGCATGCAAGGCCGCTGGAACTATTCGACAGCATCTTGACTGGCGGCCGCCGGCTGCTGGACCTTGCCGTGGAATGTGGGGCGCCCCGGATACTTTTTACCGGCTCCGGCGCCCAATATGGGCCGATTGCCGCAGGCCAGCCCGTGCAGGAGTCTACATCGAGCGCAGGTGACAGTACGCTGGCAGGCAACATCTACGGTGAAGCCAAACGTGCCCAGGAAACAATGGCGGCGGTCTACGCCGAGCAGCTTGGCATCGTTCCCGTTTTCACCCGTTGCTTTGCCTTCGCCGGGCCTGGGCTGCCACTGGATGCCCATTTCGCGATTGGTAATTTCGTTCGCGATGCACTCCATTCGAAAAGCATCGACCTGCATTCCTCCGGCGAAGCAATGCGCAGCTACCTGCATGGCGCCGATCTTGCGTGTTGGTTGCTGCACCTGCTGTGCACAGGTATGGCTGGGCAGGCCTACAACGTTGGTTCCGATGTGGGAATCAGCATCGCCGACCTGGCCGTCCGTGTCCGCGACATTCTCAGCCCCAATAAGCCCGTTCATATCCTGGGGAAGTCCGGTGGCCCGCGTTCCTACTATGTCCCCGACATCAGCAAAGCGCGCTCACTGGGCCTTGATGTATGGACCTCGCTGGAGCAGAGCGTGGAAGACATGGCGAGCTTCGCAAGAACGAGCAACAAGCAATGATCCCCACGGCAGTAGAAAGAGATGAATGCATGATCGATTGGGCGTTGTTGGCGGGCGGTCGTTGCCCCGACAAACCGTGGCGCGTCGCCATTGCCGGTTTCAGCCCCATAGAAAATCAGGCGTTCCTGCTCAGTGACGCAGACTGGCGCGATCTGAACATCCAGATGCCGATCACGCCATTGTGCCGCTACGGCGATGGCAACGGCCTTCAGTTCGAGCGTCTGCAGGATCAGAGTGGCGGTTCCCACGACGGTCTTCTGCTGATTGCGCATGACCGCATCGACCATGTTCGCGTCTGCTTCGCATCGACTCCGAATGTCTACCTTGTCCTTCGCCATACCGCGCAACGCGAACATCTGCATGACGAGACAGCATTCAACAAGCTGTTCCTGCCACTCGTGGTACCGATGCATGACGAGCAGCTGGTTTACCTCGATTCGCGCATCATCACCGACCCCAAGGGAGCGGCCACGGATTGGGAGATGATACAAACCGATACGCCGCATCAGGCGCCGTCCTATCCCCGCTCCGCCGACTACTGGATCAACCGCATCACCACGGCCATCGCCGCCGATGCGGCCAACGTGCGTGGCCAACGGCCCAGATTGAGTGTGATCGTCCCAACGTACAACTACGGGAAGTTTCTGCAGCAATGCGTGCAGTCCGTGCTGGACCAGGGCATTGATGACATCGAAGTACTCGTGCTGGACAACGCTTCGAGCGACTGCACCCAACAGGTCATGGCTGCCTATACGAACGAGCCACGTGTGCGCTACATGCGCAATCGCTACAACTATGGCGCTGGTCACAACTGGAGAAATGGTCTGGCGATCGCTCGCGGCCGCTACTTCACGTTCCTGTCGGCCGATGACTTCCTCAATCCAGGGTACCTGCAGCGGCTGCTTCCGGTGCTGGAAGCCCACCCCCATGTAAAGGTGGGCTATACCCGTATCCGCTGGGTCGACGAACAAAGCCAGCCAGTGGCCCAGATTGCCCATCCGGGCTACCGCTCTGCCGACTACGTGGGTGAGCGCAACGAAGTGGCCGACCTGCTGACCCACGATTGCTACATGACGCCCTCCGCGGTGATCTATGACCGCCAGGCCTTCCGTGCCACGTGGCGGCCAGCGAATACCAACGGTGCGGGTGACTGGCAGATGGTTGTGCAGATGGCAGAACAGCACCCGGACTTTGCCTTTGTTCATGCCGAAGGGACAAGCTATCGATGGCATGGCGCACAGGACTCCAACCGCTTCTATGCCTCCACCGCACCGTTGGAAGATCACCTCACCATTGTCGAAGGTGTGCTGGAGCGCGGCATGGGACCACGCCTGCGCGACCGCGAGCATGATGTCGCGGACCACATCACCAGGCGATTGGCGCTGTATCCCACGGAACGCGATTCCGCGCTTGGTCAACGTGCACGCGCACTGATCGAGCGGCTACAGGCCTTGGCAGAAGACAATGCTGCACCACTGATTTCGGTCATCGTCACCACCTGGAACCGCCCGCAGTTGCTGATCGATGCGTTGGCCAGCCTCCAGGCCCAGACCTGCCGTGATTTCGAAGTGGTGCTGGTGAATGACTGCGGCGAAGGGGTCGAGCACCTGCTGGCCGATCATGACTTCCACATCGACTATCTGCGTCTGGGGCGCAATGGTGGGCCGGCCGCGGCACGCAATGCAGCCCATCGCCTGGCGCGTGGTAGATACGTTGTCTATCTCGATGACGATGATCTGTTTCTACCCAGCCATCTACAGGTGCTGGCTGACGCGATCGCGCAACATCCCGGTACAGTCATCTATACCGATGCGCTTTTCATCATCGAGCGTGTTGAAGGTGGCACCCGTCAGCAGCTGACCGAGGAGCGGCGCTACCTGCATGATTGCTATTCGCACGAGCGTTTGTCGGTGGACAACTACATCCCCGTCAACACATTTGCCTGGCCACGCGCGCTCGCCACTGAAATCGGCGGCTTCGACGAGCATTTGCAGGGACTTGAAGATTGGGACTTCCTGTTGCGGTTGGCCGCGCGCCTGCCCTTCCACCATGTGCGCCAGCAAACCGTCCATGTGCGGATGCGCGCCGATGGCGATGAGCGACGGTCCGTGCAGGCATTCGCGCACTACCCCGCGCTGTATCGCAAACTCTATGCCCGTCACTCCGATCTGGGCGCGGAAATCGTACGCACCGGTCGGGCCGAGCGACTGAAGCAGCTTGGCATCCACCTTGCGAAGACTCCCAGTGCCGTAATCGACAACTGGCGCGCGGTGCGGGTACCTACAGCTGCCCAATACACGTTATGCGAACAACGCATGCGCGTTTTCGGAGCGCCACCTCGCCTGTGCATACTGCTGCGGAGTCCGGAAGGTGATGTCGCCGCCATCCAGCGCAGCATCGCCAGCCTCGGTGGCAGCGACGGTTTGCCTGAAGGCTTGAAGGTAATTGTGTTGACGGGCAACACCACACACGCGATATGTGCTGCCGTGGCCAACACCCAGGTGCAGGTGACCGGTTCGGCAGGTGAGTCACTGGAAAGGCTTGCGGACAAGCTCCTGGCGGAAGCGACGTTCGAATGGCTATTGCTGGCCAACAGCGGGGACGAATTCTGCGCAGGTGGCCTACTGCAGCTGCGGCTCAGACTCACGGAGCAGCCACAGCTGCGGGCATTGTTCGCTGACGGGTGGTGCCGCAATGATGATGGCACGTTGGCACCCATGCTCCGTCCGGACCTCAACCTGGACCTGTTGTTGGGTAATCCATCGATGCTCGCATCGCATTGGGTATTTCAACGCGAGGCAGCACGTGCTGCCGGTGGCTTTGATCCCATTGCGGGAGATGCTGCGGAACTCGATCTGATCCTGCGGCTCATCAATGCCGACGCCTTCGTTGGCATTGAACATCTGCCCGAACCCTTGCTTAGCGCCACGCTGCGCCAGAATGGCGGCCCATCACAGCATCGGGCGATCCTCAACCATTTGCAGGCACGCGGCTATATCGACGCGACGGTAGCAGCCATCGACGACGGCCTGTATCGCATCGACTTTGGCCACAGTCAGCAACCAACGGTATCCGTGTTGCTGGTCGTATCCGAAGACACCACGCTGGCCGCGCTCGAGCGCTGTGTCGTCTCGATACTCGAAAAGACCCGCTATGCCAACTATCAGCTGCTGCTGGTCGACAACGGCGCGGCCGATGAACTACGTCAATGGATGCAGCAGGTTGAGTCCTTGGCCGCAGATCGGGTGCGGGCATTCGCCTTCGATCCGCCGCTGCCGCACGCTGCCGCCCGCAATCTTGCCGCTACCCAGGCAAACGGAGAGTTTTTGCTGTTCCTGCGCCCGGAGGTAGCCGCGTTGCAGCCGCATTGGCTGGATGAGCTGCTCAATCATGGCCTGCGGCCCGAGGTCGGGGTGGTGGGAGCCAAGACCGTCTCCGGCGATGGCAAGCTGACCCACGCCGGGCTGGTGCCGGGACTGTTCTGCAGCGGCGGCCACGCGTTTGCGGGAATGGCCATGGATGCGTCTGGCTACATGAACCGGCTGCAGGTAGCGCAGCAATATTCGGCGGTCACGGACAGCTGTTTGTTGATCGGCGCAGAGCTGTTCGCACAGCTCGAAGGGTTCGACCATGCGACCTTCGCCGATGAAGGCGCTGACGTGGATCTGTGCCTGCGTGCACGTGCGCGCGGCTACCTGACCGTATGGACGCCGCATGCCTTGCTGCTGCATTCGACCGAGCAGACCGGGACCACGGAAGCGACAGCCGATGCCCTGCTTGAACGCTGGCTGCCTGCCCTCGCGCACGATCCGGCGTACAACCCAAGCCTGCGATTGGATGTCGCCGGTGGATTCCGCCTGGGCGAATCGGATTTCTCGTGGAAGCCACTGCCCTGGCGGCCGCTTCCCCGCTTGTTGGCGCAGCCCGCCGATCCCTGGGGCAGCGGGCAGTATCGGGTCATCCAGCCGTTCGAAGCCTTGAAGCTGGAGGGCCATGTTGAAGGTGCGCTCTATTCGACATT
Organism: Stenotrophomonas sp. STEN240; assembly: GCF_056756175.1. NCBI lineage: Bacteria > Pseudomonadati > Pseudomonadota > Gammaproteobacteria > Lysobacterales > Lysobacteraceae > Stenotrophomonas > Stenotrophomonas sp. STEN240. The sequence goes on from NZ_JBRRBO010000002.1 coordinate 25,687, forward strand.
GCTGGATCCGGTCGAACAGGCACGTATAGATCCCGATGTGCTGGTTCTGCAACGTCGTGTCAGTGAGGATGACCTGCACAAGATCCAGCGCGGCGCTCGTTTCTCGCGTGCGCTCAAGGTTTATGAGCTCGACGACTACCTGCCCAACCTGCCGCCCAAGAGCGCGCATCGCGAGCACATGCCACGCGACGTATTGCGCAGCCTGCGCAAGGCCATGAGCCTGGTCGACCGTTTTGTGGTGTCCACACCGGCGATGGCCGAGGCCTTTGCAGGCATGCATCCGGATATCCGCATTGCCCGTAATCGTCTGCCGGTGAGCTGGTGGAAACACCTGCCCATCGTGCGTCGCGACGACAACCGGCGCCCACGCGTTGGCTGGGCCGGTGGCCTCGGCCATACCGGCGACCTGGAAATGATTGCCGATGTTGTCAGCGAATTGGCGCAGGACGTGGACTGGGTTTTCTTCGGCATGTGCCCGGATCGGCTCCGTCCGTACATTGCCGAGTTCCATCCCGGCGTGGATATCGCGCTGTATCCGCGTGCATTGGCGCAGCTGCAGCTCGACCTGGCCATCGCGCCGCTGGAGGAAAACCGCTTCAACGAATGCAAGAGCAACCTGCGCCTGCTCGAATACGGTGCCTGCGCAGTACCGGTGGTCTGCAGTGACGTCGGTCCGTACCGGGACCCCAGCCTGCCGGTTACCCGCGTGCGTAATCGACACCGCGAGTGGGTGGGCGCCATTCGACAACATCTCGCCGATGCCGGTGCGCGTCGCCAGGCAGGCGATGCGCTGAAGGCCGTGGTTCACCGCGACTGGATGCTCGAAGGTGCCGGGCTGGATGAGTGGCGCGCCGCCTGGCTGCCCTGATCCACGCCCTGCTCCATTGTCATTACGGCCGCCGGTTCTCCGGCGGCCGTCTTCGTTCCGGCGCCTGCGATCCACCGCCAGCGGCGTGAACCCAAGCTTCCGTGTCGGAAAGCCGACACCCATTCACCGCAGCTGCGACGTATTCACCAACATCAAGGCCTTCACGGTTCCGGCACGCAACTTGCAGTTGCTCCAGCAGCTCCCCACACGTTGCCCGGAAACCCGCACGATGTCCCACTCCATCACCTCCGTTCTCTCCCAGATCCGCACGCTGCAGAACCAGGTCGGGCAGACCGCGCCCATTGCCGACGTTCCGCGCAGCAACGCGATCCAGGGGCTGGCCGAGGGCAATGCCGTTGCCGCTCCCTCCTTCAGCCAGGCCCTGCAGGGCGCCATCAAGGGCGTCAACGAAGCGCAGCAGAAGTCCGGGCAACTGGCCGCAGCCTTCGAGCGTGGCGATGCCAATGCCGATCTGGCCAAGGTCATGGTCGCCTCCCAACAGTCCTCGCTGGCGTTCCGCGCCACCGTGGAAGTCCGTAACCGTCTCGTCCAGGCTTACCAGGACGTGATGAACATGCCGCTGTAAGGATCCGCACGCATGGCACTCGCGCTGTCCAGAGAATCACTGAATCCGGAACGGGCTGGGGCCTGGTTCGACCGTCTGCAAAGCCTGCAGATCACCCGCCGCCTGGGCTTGATGGCAATGATCACGGTTGCCGTGGCGGCCGGCCTGTTCGTGTTCTTCTGGGCACAGAAGCCGCAGATGATGCCGCTGTATACCGGGCTGGACCAGAAGGCGACCGCCGAGGCCACCGACCTGCTGCGCTCGGCGCAGATCCCGTTTGAGCTGGACGCCACCACCGGTGCGATCAGCGTGCCGGAAAAGAACGTGCACGATGCGCGCCTGAAGCTGGCCGGCTCCGGCCTGACCGAGAGCGGTCGCCTGGGCTTTGAAATGATGGAACGCGACCCCGGCTTCGGCGTCAGCCAGTTCGTCGAAACCGCGCGCTATCAACACGCGCTGGAAACCGAACTGGTGCGCACCATCAGCAGCCTGCGCCCTGTGCGCGATGCCCGCGTGCATCTGGCCATTCCCAAGCCCAGCGCCTTCACCCGCCAGCGCGATGTCGCCAGTGCCTCGGTGGTACTGGAACTGCGTGGCGGTCAGCAGCTGGAGCGCAACCAGGTCGATGCCATCGTGCATATGGTGGCCTCCAGCATTCCCGATCTGGCGCCCGAACGCGTGACCGTGGTCGACCAGAGTGGACGCATGCTCACCATCGCCGATCCCAACAGCGACGCAGCGCTCAACGCCGCCCAGTTCGACCAGGTCCGTCGTCTGGAGGGCTCCTACAACCAGCGCATCCGCGAACTGCTGGAACCGATGACTGGCGCAGGCCGGGTCAATCCGGAAGTCAGCGTCGACATGGATTTCTCGGTCACCGAGGAAGCCCGCGAGCTCTACAACGCCGAGCCGCAGAAGATCCGCAGCGAGCAGATCAGCGAGAACACCAACACAACCGCCGGCCCGCAGGGCATTCCCGGGGCCACCAGCAACACCCCGCCGGGCCCGGCCGCCGCCCCGCCGGCCACGGCCAGCACGCCGACTGAAACCTCCAAGAACGCCACCCGCAATTACGAGCTGGACCGCACCCTGCAGCACACCCGCCAGCCGCCTGGCCGGGTCAACCGCGTCTCGGTTGCGGTACTGGTGGACCACGTGCCGCGTGCCGGTGCCAACGGCAAGCAGACCGACCAGCCGCTCAGCGCCGCCGAACTGACCCGCGTCGAAGCACTGGTCAAGCAGGCGGTAGGCTTCAACGCCGAACGTGGCGACACCGTGTCGGTGATGAACGCGCCGTTCGTGCGTGAGTCCGTACCCGTCGAAGCACCGAAGTGGTGGGAGAACCCGCAGGTACGCGATGCACTGCGTCTGGTTCTTGGCGCCATCGTGGTACTGGCCCTGCTGTTCGGCGTGCTGCGCCCCGCCCTGCGCCAGATCACCGGCACACCCAAGGCCTTGTCGGGTCCGGAAGATCCGCTCAGCGCCGACGTGCAGGTACTGGATGACGGCACCGAAATGCCGGCACTTGCCGCCGACCGCCTGCACCTGGACGGAACCCCCACCCTGGCCTTGCCGGTGGACGCATACGAAGAACGCCTGCGCATGGCCCGCGAAGCAGTGAAAACCGACTCCAAGCGGGTTGCCCAGGTAGTGAAGGGATGGGTGTCAAATGACTGATGCAATGCCGATGACCGGCGTGCAACGTGCCGCAGTATTGCTGCTGTCGCTCGGTGAAACCGACGCGGCCGAAGTGCTGCGCCACATGGAACCGAAGGAAGTACAGAAGATCGGCATTGCCATGGCTACGCTCACCGATGTCACCCGCGAGCAGGTGCAGAAGGTGATGGACGACTTTGGCGCCGAGCTGGGCAACAAGACCTCGTTGAGCGTTGGCTCGGACGACTACATCCGCAACATGCTGGTGCAGGCGCTGGGCAATGAGAAAGCCAGCAACCTGATCGATCGCATCCTGCTCGGCCGCAATACCACCGGCCTGGATGCCTTGAAGTGGATGGACCCGCGCGCGGTCGCCGACCTGGTGCGCAACGAACACCCGCAGATCATCGCCATCGTCATGGCTCACCTGGAAACCGACCAAGCTGCCGAAGCATTGAAGCTGCTGCCCGAGCGCACCCGCGTCGACGTGCTGCTGCGCATCGCCACCCTCGACGGCATTCCGCCGAACGCGTTGAACGAGCTCAACGAGATCATGGAGCGCCAGTTCGCCGGCAACCAGAACCTGAAGTCGTCGAACATTGGTGGCGTGCAATGTGCCGCGAACATCCTCAACTTCATGGACGGTGGCCAGGACCAGGCCATCCTCACCGAAATTGCCCGTATCGATTCGCCGCTCGGCAGCCGCATCCAGGACCTGATGTTCGTGTTCGACGACCTGGTGGATCTGGACGACCGCGAAATGCAGCTGGTGCTGCGCGAAGTCAGCGGCGAGCGCCTGGGCCTGGCCCTGCGCGGTGCCGACATCAAGGTGCGCGACAAGATCACCCGCAACATGTCGCAGCGTGCCGCAGAAATCCTGCTTGAAGACATGGAAGCCCGGGGCCCGGTGCGCCTGTCCGATGTGGAAGGCGCGCAGCGCGAGATCCTCGCCATCGTCAAGCGCATGGGCGATGAAGGCACCATCACCCTCGGCGGCGCCGCGGAGGCCATGCTGTGAACAACGCCGTGCGCTGGCTTGCACCGGATCTCAACGCACCGCCCGCCCCGTTGGCGGCGGACGATTTCGACCTGGAATCGCTGGAAACCATCGTTGCCGAGCCGGAGCTGCCACCGTTGCAGCTGCCGACCTTGGATGAGATCCAGGCCATCCGCGATGCAGCGCAGGAAGAAGGCTTTCAGCAAGGTCACGCCGATGGCTACGCCCAGGGCCAAGCCGAAGTACGGCGTTTGACCGCGCAGATCGAAGGCATCCTCGACAACTTCAGCCGGCCGCTGGTGCGGCTGGAGAATGAAGTGGTCGGCGCACTTGGCGAACTGTCGGTACGCATCGCCGGCGCCCTGATCAGCCGCGCCTACGAGGCGGACCCTTCACTGTTGAAGGATCTGATCGATGAAGCACTGGACACCGTCAGCGGCACCAACCGCGATGTCGAAGTCCGGCTGCATCCGGATGACATCGCTGCCATCAGCAATCTACTGACGTTGCCAACCGGCCAACGCCTTGTACCCGACCACAGCCTCAGCCGTGGCGACCTGCGCGTACACGCCGAAGCCGTACGTGTGGATGGCACCCTGGATGCACGCCTGCGCGCCGCCCTGGCCACCGTCCTGCGCCGTGCCGGAGCCGCACAATGAACCCGTCGCATTCACCTTCGCCCGCTCCCGCCGATTGGGCCGCCGCCCGTAATCTGCGCTTGGCCGCGCGCCTGGATGGCATCTCGCTCGATGCTGGCGGTGGCCATGGTCTGGTCCGCGAAGGCATCCTGCGCCGCGCGGTTGGCCTCACCCTGGAAGCCGTTGGCTGCGAAGCGCCGATGGGCGCCAGCTGCAAGGTCGAGATCATCGATGGCGGCTGGGTCGATGCCGAGGTGGTCGGCTTTTCCGGCGACCGCACCTATTTGATGCCCAGCGCCGAACTGCATGGCCTGCTGCCCAACGCCCGCGTGGTGCCGTCCTACCGCCGAGGCGGTGTCGAAGTTGGCGAAGGCCTGCTCGGCCGCGTCATCGATTCCGATGGCATCCCGCTCGACGGCAAGGGCCCGATCCGCGCCGAAGGCGTCGTTGGCATGGCCGGTGTCTCCATCAACCCACTGGCCCGCGAACCCATCACCCAGCCATTGGACGTGGGTGTGCGCGCGATCAACGCACTGCTGCCGATCGGCCGTGGCCAGCGTATCGGCTTGTTCGCCGGTTCCGGTGTCGGCAAATCGACCTTGCTGGGCATGATGACCCGCTTCACCGCCGCCGACGTGATCGTGGTTGGCCTTATTGGTGAACGTGGCCGCGAAGTCCGCGACTTCGTTGAATCCACCCTAGGCGAAGAAGGCCTGCGCCGCGCAGTCGTCGTCGCCAGCCCGGCCGACCGGCCACCGCTGGCGCGCCTGCACGGTGCCTACCGTGCAACCGCCATCGCCGAGTGGTTCCGCGACCAAGGCTTGAACGTATTGCTGCTGATGGATTCGCTGACCCGCTTTGCCCAGGCCCAGCGCGAAATCGGCTTGTCAGTGGGCGAACCGCCAACCACCCGCGGCTATCCGCCCTCGGTATTCGCCAAGCTGCCAGCACTGGTGGAACGCGCCGGCAACGGCGCCAAAGGCCGTGGCTCGATCACTGCGTTCTACACCGTGCTCACCGAAGGCGACGATCCGCAGGACCCGATTGCCGATGCCGCACGCGCCATTCTCGACGGCCACATCCTGCTGTCACGCCGCGTTGCGGACAGCGGCCTGTACCCGGCCATCGACGTCGAATCCTCGGTCAGCCGCGTGGTCCAGGACATCGCCGATGACGTCTGGCGCGCACGCATCCGCAAGCTCAAACAGCTGGTATCGGCCTATACGGCCAACCGCGACCTGATCGCGATCGGCGCCTACCAGCGCGGCAACGACCCGCTCACCGACGAGGCGCTGGATCGCTGGCCGGAGATCATGGAATTCCTTGGCCAGGACGTGCACAACGCTGCCGACCTGGGCCACAGCCTCGATGCTTTGCACCAACTGGTAGATAGTGAGACGCCCGCATGAGCCCTAGCCGCCGCCTGGACCCGCTGCTGCGCCACGCGCAGGACCGCGAAGATGAAGTCGCCAAAGCGCTGGCCGAACGCCAGCAGGCCTTGGACATGCATCAATCGCGCCTCTCCGAGCTGCGCCAGTACGCCGAGGAATACGCCAACGCGCAGCTGGCCACCACCAGCGCCGCGCAACTGCTCAACCGCCGTGCTTTCCTCGACCGCCTCGACAACGCGGTGGAAGCGCAGAGCAAAACCGTGGACAGTAACCAGGAACGTGTGGACGCCGAGCGCGCCCGCCTGCTGCTGGCCAGCCGCGACAAGGCCGTGCTGGAACAGCTCGCTGCCAGCTACCGCGCACAGGAAAAACAGGTTGCCGACCGCCGCGATCAACGCGAGATGGATGATATCGGCGCCCGCCGCGCACGCTTGAAGAAGATCGAGGGCGAAGGAGAAAGCCAGTGAATGTCCTTCCCTCAGCGCTCTCCTCTGCCGGCAACGTCGACAACAACAGTACCGCGCGTAGCAGTAGCGACAAGAACGCCGACAGCGGCTTCGATGCAATGCTCAACAGCAAGCCCGCCACGCAGAAGCCCGCAGCCAGCAAGCCAGGCAGCAATGACCCGGCGCCGGCCAAGGAAGCGCGCGTCGACGACAGCGCCACCGAGGCCAGCACCGAGCAGGCCAGCACAGCCAACAACAGTGCCAGCGACGACGACAAGCCCGAGGCTGCAGGCACGGACACTGACGCACCCTGGCCGCCGTTCGGCTTGTCGGCAATTGTGGCGCCAGCCCCGGAGCCGGCAGCGCAACTGCCCGCAGCGCTGGCCGCCGCCACCCAGCAGGCCGCGCCGACGGTTCCCGCTGCGGCTGCAACCCCGGCCCTGCCTGGCGCTGCCCCTGCGGTTGCTGGCCCCGCGCCAACGGCGGCCCTGAGCAGCGATGACGTCGCGGCTGAGTTGACCTTGCCGATGGCAGCGGCCGCCGTAAACGATGATGCCGGCAAGCTCAATCTCGATGTCGACACCCCCGCACCTGCCGCGTTTGCGTCGCTGCTGCACAACCAGGCCTTGCAGGAAGTACGTGCCACTGCCCCGGCCAGCAGCATCACCGCGCCCACGCCCACCCCGGATCTGAATGCCGGCGACTTCGACGAGGCCATCGGCGCGCGTGTCGGCTGGCTGGCAGAGCAGAAGATCGGTCATGCGCATATCCGCATCAACCCGGAAAACATGGGCCAGATCGACGTGAAGCTGCAACTGGACGGCGACCGCGTCCACGCCAGTTTCAGCAGCGCCCACGCCGATGTCCGCCACGCCCTGGAAAGCAGCCTGCCGCGCCTGCGCGAAATGCTGGGCGAACAAGGCCTGCAGCTGAGCCATGCCGATGTAGGCCAGCAATCCAGCTCGCAACATAACGGCGACAAGGGCGAAGGCAGCAACGGCCTGGCAACCGGCAGCCCGCACGATGGCACTGACCTGCCACCGGCAAGCACCCAGAACCTGCGCCTGCGCGGCCTGCTCGATGCATATGCCTGAAGTCCCGCAAAAAAATGATGTTGTGGGAGCGGTGTAAACCGCGAAGCCGAGAGTCTGAAAAGCCCCCAGCTTCGCGGCTGACGCCGCTCCCACAGCACTGATGCATCTCTTGTGGGAGCGGTGTAAACCGCGAAGCAGGCAATCTATCCGCCCATCTGCAAACGATCATTGCGCTGACAGCACTTGAGAGGCCGCAGTGCAATCCTGCGTCGATGGCGCTTCCAGCAACCAATCCAAAGCCAGGCTCCAGAACCCTCCGCACAGGCCGTGTTTCCCTGCCAGGGCATGCCTACCTGGTGACGTTCACAACCCGCGCTCGTCAACCTTTGTTCCTGGACTTCCCGCTGGCATCACGCATCTGCCACGCCCTGTACCACCCTTTACTCTGGCGCGACGCACGCTTGTTGGCCTGGGTACTGATGCCGGACCACTGGCACGGCTTAGTCCAACTGGGTCTTCACACCCACCTCAGTGCGTTGGTACGAAGTATCAAAGCCAACACCGCGCGAACCCTGCCCTCCTCAATTGTTCGCCCCATTTGGGCGGCAGGCTTTCATGACCGCGCCGTGCGCAAGGATCAGGATCTGAAAGCAACCGCCCGCTACATCATCAGGAATCCGGTCCGCGCCGGGCTGGTGAGCTCCCCGCGCTGTTACCCCTACTGGAATGCGATGTGGATCTAGTCATCAGCTTTTGTGGGAGCGGCATGAGCCGCGAAGCTGGGCATGTGGCAGATCATCAGCTTCGCGGCTGACGCCGCTCCCACAAACCCAATCCCACAAACCTGATCCGCGCCCCCCACACCCGCGTCAATTTCCCGCCATCTGCCCATTCACATCCTCCGGCACGGCCCTTGCATCTGCTTGGGCAGCAATCCTGAGGAGCTCCACGTGGCCGTTGCCGCTGATAAAAACCGCAAAGCTGAACCCACCAAGGAAGCGGCAAGCAAACCGCGGCGCTCGTTGTTGGTGCCTGCCCTGATCGCCGTGTTCGCGGCAGCCGCTGCCGGCGGCGGGGTCTGGTATTTCACCCAGGGCAAGGCCGACGGCCAAGCCACCAAGGCCACCGCAGCCAAAACTCCGGCACCGGCGCAGTACTTCGCCCTGGACCCGGCGTTCGTGGTCAACCTCAGCGGTCCCATCGACGGCCCGCGCTACCTGCAGGTCGAAGTGCAGTTGATGACCCGTGATCCGCTGGCGCTGGCTGCGCTGCAGACCCATGCCCCGGCCATCCGCGCCAAATTATTGATGCTGTTCTCGCAGGTTGAGCCGACCCAGATCGCCGACCGCGCCGGCAAGGAGAAACTGCAGGCCGCCGCGCTGGCCGAAGTTCAGAAGCTGATGAAGACCGAGACCGGCCAGAACAGCGCCGACGAATTGTTGTTCACCAGCTTTGTGACCCAGTAAGGCGCCACGATGAGCATCAACGACCTGCTGTCCCAAGACGAAATCGACGCCCTGCTGCATGGCGTGGATTCCGGCTCGGTCAATACCGCCGAGCCTGCGGCGGCACCGGGCGAAGCGCGTTCCTATGACTTCGCCAGCCAGGACCGCATCATCCGTGGGCGCATGCCGACCCTGGAAATGGTCAATGAGCGTTTTGCGCGCTTGTGGCGCATCGGCCTGTTCAACCTGATCCGCCGCTCGGCCGAGTTGTCGGTACGTGGTATCGAGCTGATCAAGTTCGGCGACTACCTGCACTCGCTGTACGTGCCCACCAACCTCAACCTGATCCGCTTCAAGCCGCTGCGCGGTACCGGCCTGATCGTGTTCGAGCCGACCCTGGTGTTTGCCATCGTCGACAATTTCTTCGGCGGTGATGGCCGCTACCCCACCCGCATCGAAGGCCGCGAGTTCACCGCCACCGAAATGCGCGTCATCCAGCTGATGCTCAAGCAGACCTTCACCGATCTACGTGAGGCTTGGGGCCCGGTGATGAATGTCGATTTCGACTACATCAACTCCGAGATCAACCCGCACTTCGCCAATATCGTCAGCCCGCGCGAGTACGTGGTGGTCAGCCGCTTCCATGTCGAACTGGACAGCGGCGGTGGCGACATCCACATCACCTTGCCGTACTCGATGCTGGAGCCTATCCGCGAGCTGCTGGATGCCGGCATCCAGAGCGATCGCAACGACCGCGACGAAAGCTGGGCCAACATGCTGCGCGAGCAGCTGGACACCGCCGAAGTCGAGCTGTCCAGCGTGCTGGCCAAGCGCCGCATGAGCCTGCGCGAACTGACCAAGCTGAAGATCGGCGATGTGCTGCCGATCGATATGCCCAAGCAGGTGCCGCTGTGCGTGGAAGGCATCCCGGTATTCACCGGCGAGTTTGGCGTCTCCAACGACCGCAACGCCATCAAGATCACTGCTACCCATCCTCCGGGAAAGCGCGTCAGCGTCCCCGTGATCCAGGAAAACACCGATGAATGACATCCAATCTCCCGAAACTGAAACCGAAACCGTCGCAGCGCCGGCGCAGTTCGCCAACCTGCAGGCCGACAACGCCATCAGCACCGATCTGGACCTGGACGTCATCCTCGACGTACCGGTGACCCTGTCGCTGGAAGTCGGCCGCGCGCGCCTGCCGATCCGCAACCTGCTGCAGCTCAACCAGGGCTCGGTGGTGGAACTGGAACGCGGCGCCGGTGAATCGCTGGACGTGTTCGTCAACGGCACCTTGATCGCGCATGGCGAAGTGGTCGTCATCAATGATCGCTTCGGCGTGCGACTGACCGATGTGGTCAGCCCCAGCGAGCGCATCCGGAGACTGCGTTGATCGCATTGCTTGCCTATGCCGCACCGGCCGCGAAGGCGGCCACGCCGGTTGGCCAGCACGCGGCCAGCGCGCCCGGCCTGTTCGGTGCGTTCTTCACCCTGCTGCTGGTGCTGGGCCTGATCATCGGCCTGGGCTGGCTGCTCAAGCGCATGCCGGGCGGCGCGTTCCGGCCGGCCGAGGGCTTGAAGGTGGTGGCCAGCATCAACGTTGGTGCCAAGGAGCGTGTGGTGGTGGTCGACGTCAATGGCCAGCAGCTGCTGCTGGGCATCACTGCCGGCGGCATCAGCACCCTGCACCAACTGCCCGAGCCGTTGCCGCAGACACCTGCGCCGGCCCTGCCCAATCTCAAACAATTACCGAATTTCGCCCAGTTGCTGGCACAGAAACTGCGCAAGGACTCCTGATCATGTCGGGCCAACGCTTCAACTCAAGCGGTTTGAACTCACGCGCCTGCTGGCAGCTGCTGCTACTGCTGGCGATGCTGGCATTGCCGTTGTTTGCCTGGGCCGCGCCCGGCCCGCAGATGCCGGCACTGCCGGACGTGAATGTCGGCAAGATCGGCGGCGCGCCGGTCAGCCTGCCACTGCAGACCCTGCTGTTGATGACGGCGATCACCTTGCTGCCTTCCATGCTGCTGGTGCTCACCGCCTTCACCCGCATCATCATCGTGCTGGGTCTGCTGCGCCAGGCGTTGGGCACCGGGCAGACCCCGTCCAACCAGATCCTGCTGGGCCTGGCGCTGTTCCTGACCGCGATGGTCATGATGCCGGTCTGGGACAAGGCGTGGTCCACCGGCATGGCGCCGTATCTGGATGGCCAGATTGATTTCCAGACTGCCTGGCAGCTGACCACCGCGCCGCTGCGCGCCTTCATGCTGGCGCAGGTACGCGAGACCGACCTGATGACCTTCGCCGGCCTGGCCGGGCAAGGCCCTTACGCCAGCCCGGACGCAATCCCCTTCCCGGTGCTGGTTGCCTCCTTCGTCACCAGCGAGCTGAAGACCGCATTCGAAATCGGCTTCCTGATCTTCATCCCGTTCGTCATCATCGACCTGGTGGTGTCCAGCGTGCTGATGTCGATGGGCATGATGATGCTGTCACCGATGCTGGTCTCGGCCCCGTTCAAGATATTGCTGTTCGTGCTGGTCGACGGCTGGGTGCTGGTGGTGGGCACTTTGGCAGCGAGCTTCAACGCGGTGTGATTGCAAATGCGCTGCGCTGACGCAGCGCTCTGCAACGGCTCAATGGAAGTCGCGGCTGCGCACGTCCAGGCTGCCCAGCAGCGAAGACAGATCATCCATGCGGCGTGCGATCAGATGACGCACGCCGTTTTCGGCTTCCAGCCGACCGCTGACCTGCATCAGCCGTGATTCCAGGAATACCTGCCGCTGGCGCTCGGCCAGCTGCCGCCAGACCACCACATTGATCTGGCCGAACTCGTCCTCCAACGTGATGAAGGTAACCCCGCTTGCAGTCGCCGGCCGCTGCCGCCCGCGCACCAGCCCGGCCACCAGCACATTGCCGGTACTGCGCATGCTTTCCAGATCCTTGGAACTGCGGCAGCGACGCGCGCTCAGCTGGTGGCGCAGGCGTGCAAGTGGATGCAGCTCCAGCGTGGTTCCCAGCAAGGCGTAATCCGCGTTGAGATCCTCGCCGGCGCTGGGCATTGGCAAGGCGACATCGGCTTCGGCCGTCGCCGGTTGGTCATCAAACAGCGGCCGCTGGTCTTCCACACCGGCAATCGCCCAACGTGCGCGATGGCGATTGCCGGCCATGCCGCGCAAGGCACCGGCATCGGCCAACAAGGCACGTGCGCGCGCATCCAGATCCGCGCGCCGGCACAGGTCGGCGATATCGGTAAACGCGGCCTGCGCCCTGGCCTGCTCGATGCGCATTGCGTCTTCGGCATTGAAACCACGCACCAGGCAGAAACCCAGCCGGATCGCCAGACGCTGGTTGTCGCGCTCCCATTCCAGCGAACACTCCCAGCCGCTGTAGCGCACGTCCAGCGGCCGGTTCGCGACGCCATGCCGGCGCACGTCCTGCAGCAGTTGGTCCGGGCTGTAGAAGCCCATCGGCTGGCTGTTGAGCAGCGCACAGGCGAACTCGGCCGGATGGTGGCACTTCAACCAGCTGCTGGCGTAGGCGATCAGCGCGAAACTGGCGGCATGGCTTTCGGGGAAGCCATAGCTGCCGAAGCCCTTGATCTGCTCGAAAATGCGTTCGGCAAAATCCAGCGGATAACCGCGATCCAGCATGCCCTCGGTCAGTTTCACCCGGTGCGGCTCCAGACCGCCGTGGCGCTTCCATGCCGCCATCGAACGGCGCAGGCCGTCGGCTTCGCTGGCGTTGTAACCGGCCGCCACCATCGCGATCTGCATCACCTGTTCCTGGAACAGCGGCACGCCGAGGGTCCGCTTAAGCACTTCCTTCAAGGCTTCGGAGGGATAGTTGATCAACTCCTCACCGGTACGCCGGCGCAGGTAGGGATGCACCATGTCACCCTGGATCGGGCCGGGGCGAACGATGGCCACTTCAACCACCAGATCGTAGAAGGTCTTCGGCCGCAGCCGCGGCAGCATCGCCATCTGCGCACGCGATTCGATCTGGAATACGCCCACCGTATCGGCGCGGCTGATCATGTCGTAGGTGGGCTTGTCTTCCTGTGGAATCGTCGCCAGGGTGTAGTGCAGGCCGCGATAACGCTGGATCAGGTCGAAGCAGCGCCGCACGGCGGTAAGCATGCCCAGCGCCAGCACATCCACCTTCATCAGCCCCAAGGTTTCCAGGTCATCCTTGTCCCACTGGATCACCGTGCGCGCGTCCATTGCCGCATTCTCCACCGGCACCATGCTGTGCAGGGCGCGCTCGGAAATGACGAAGCCACCCGGATGCTGGGACAGGTAATGCGGGAAATCGATCAGTTCATTGGCCAGTATCAGGATGCGCCGCAGCAGCGGGCTGTCCGGATCGAAGCCGTGTTCGCGCAGGCGCTCGGCATCGGGAATGCTGTCCGACCAGTGGCCGATGCAGGACGTCAGCTGGGTGATCACATCCCCCGGCATGCCCAGCACCCGCGCCACGTCGCGCAGCGCACCGCGCCCACCATACTGCGTGGCTACGGCGGCCAAGGCGGCGCGTTCGCGGCCATAGCGCGAAAACACGTATTGAATGACTTCCTCGCGCCGCTCATGCTCGAAATCGACATCGATATCCGGCGGCTCATCCCGATCCTCCGAGATGAAACGTTCAAACAACAAGTGGCTATGCGAAGGATCGAGTTCGGTAATGCCCAGCACGAAGCACACCACCGAGTTGGCTGCCGAACCACGGCCCTGGCAGAGGATGCCGATGCTGCGCGCATGGGCCACCAGATCATGCACGGTGAGAAAGTACGAGGCGTACTTCTTCATTTCGATCAGCGCCAGCTCTTTTTCGATCAAGGCTTCGGCCTGCGGCGTCATCCCATCCGGCCAGCGCTTGCGTGCGCCACGCGCCACCAGTTCGGCCAGCCAGCACTGCGCGGTATAACCGGCAGGCACCACTTCACTGGGATACTGGTAATTCACCGCTTCTTTCAGATCAAACCCGGCACAACGCCGGGCAATGCATAGGCTCTGCTCCAGCAGTTCGGCTGGATAGATCGCCTGCAATGCCGGCAGTGGACGCAGATGCCGTTCGCCATTGGCAAACAGGCGCTGCCCGGCCTCGGCAACGGTGACCCGATGGCGGACGGCAGTCATCACATCCTGCAAGGCCCGGCGTCCACGCGCATGCATATGCACGTCACCGGCAGCGACCAGTGGCAGCTGAAGCTGCTCGCCCAGCGCCTGCAGCTGCTGCAGACGCGCTTCATCGTTGGCACCGTGGTGCAGTTCCACTGCAATCCAGCAGCGTTGCGGGAACCACTGCCGCAACTGCATGCCCTCGGCAGGTTCCGGCTGCGCAGCAGGTAACCACAGCGCCAACAGGCCGCTGCGATCAACCGCAGCAAGGTCTTCGGCAAGCAGCCGATATTCGCCCTTCTCCGCACGCCGCCGCGCCTGCGTTATCAACCAACACAAGGCTTGATAGCCGGCGGCGTTTTCCACCAGCAACACCAGCTTCGGCCCGTTTTCCAATTGGATTTCGCTGCCGACAATCAGCGGCAAGCCGGTTTCCTTCGACGCACGCCAGGCCCGCACGATGCCGGCCAGCGTGCATTCGTCGGTGATGGCCAGCGCTTTGTAACCATGTGCCTTGGCCCGCGCGAACAACTCATCCGCAGTCGATGCACCGCGCTGGAAACTGAAGGCGGACAGGCAATGCAGTTCGGCATAACCGGCGCTCATGCGAACCAGCCCTGCAGCATGAAACCGCCCTCGCCGCCCACCTCGCGCCAGGCCCAGGCGTGCTGGCCGAAGCGGGTGCTGACACGGTAGTAATCACGGCGTACGTCATCGCCATCCCACCAGCCGCTTTCAATCCGCTCCGGCGCCGACAGCAGTTCCGGATTTGCCCCCGGCCAAGGCTGCGGCGTGCGCAGCAACCAACCCGGGCGCACTGGCGATGGCAGGCTGGCGACGGTTGAAGTTGAAGCTGGGGCTGGCTCACCGCGCCAGGCATATTCGGGACGATGATCGGCATGTACGCGCAGCCCATGCACGGATTGGTCGCCCAGGCGTGCGCGCAGGCGTTCACGCAACTGCTCCCACGGCATGCTCTGCTGTGGCCGGGTATCGAACAGCTCACGGTGCTCGGGGACGAAGGCCGGCAATTGATCGGCCCGCAAACCGAACTGTCGCACCGGCGCCGGCAGCTTGGCCTGTTCCAAACGGCTGCGGGCAATCTCGAACAACAGGCCAGCATCACGTTCGGCCGCAAGCAGGCCGATTTCCACCGTGGTGGGTGGGTGGTCCTCGTGTTCCAGCAACAGTGCAAAACGCTGCACGCTGCCATCGCGCCCGGCAAGAAACGCGGCCAGATCGGAGGTCAATCGCCGCAAGGGGAACAGCAGCGCCTGCGAGGTTTCCACCTCGTAACCCAGCTCGATGCGCAGCTCGAACACATCCGGCGGCTGGTACGGCTGCAATACGAAAGGCCTCTCCCCGAGCAAGGCATCCAGCTGCCGCAACACATCCGGTGCAAAGCGGCGATTGATGCTGGCCCGTGGCAAGCCCTGCAACTGTTTGACGGTGCGGATGCCCATGCGCGCGAAAGCGGCCGATGCGCTGGCACCAAACCCGGCCCGGGCCACCGGCAACTGGCCCAGCAAGGCCAGCAACCCGGCCTCATCCACGCAGATGCCATCACCGGCATTGGCCAGGGCGCGTGCTGCGACCGGATTGGGTGCCAAGGCGATCCGATGGCGGAAACCCAGCGCGCCCAGTTCCTGTCGCAGACGTGCCTCGAACTTGGGCCATGGCCCGAACAGCGCCAGGCTGTGTTCGATCTCGATGATCAAGGCCTGCGCGTATTGCAGGCTTACCTGCGAACTGAACTGGTACGCCCAGGCCGCCAGGAATCGATGCCAATCCGACTGCGCATCGGGCTCATGCGCATGTATCTCGAACCCGGTTGCCAATGCCTGCGCGGTCACCAGCGATTGCCCGGCCTTCAAACCCAACGCGGCGGCGGCGGGATTGACCGCATGCACTACCCGGCGCTGGCTCGGCCCGCTGATCAGCACCCGTGCCGCCGCCGGCTCAGCGCAGGCGCGCAACACGCCGTCCATGGCCAGATGCGGCAATAAAATGCAGGCCCAGCGCATGGTTTACTGCCCCCGGGCAAAGGGCAGCGGCCGCGGAGGCACCATGCCACCGCGGCACTTCAACACCCGCAGCTGCGCCGGCTGCGCATCGATGGCGATACGCAGCGCCGCAGGCGAAGGGTTTTTTGCCGCCTGCAACGGGCGGCTGGCAAAGCCCAATGTCTGCCCGGACTCGGCCGCCACCTGCAGCCGCCGCAAGGCCTTGTCCTCAGCCAGCTGCGGCCAGCACAGCACGGCACCGCAGCTACCCGAACGCAGGCATTGTTCGGTGGCCCAGAGCGCATCGCGCTGATCGGCCGCCTGCACCACCTGCAACTGGCGCAGGTCGATGCCCGCCGCCTGCCAGGCTGGTGCATACGGGATATGGGGCGGTGCCACCAGCACCACACGCTCACCGGCCTGGGTCAGGCGCGCCAGGCTTGGCCACAGCAGGCGCAGTTCCCCCACACCTTCGGCGGGCAACAGGATTTCGCTCAGCGCCGATTCTGGCCACCCGCCGGTCGGCAACACCGCATCCAGTTGCGCATAGCCGGTGGGCTGGCGGCTGGCCGGCAAGGGCGCAGGCCGCCCACGCCAGACCCGGCGTTCATGCAGCAGGCTATCAAGGGCAACAACCGCGCCCATCAGCCGCGCCGCACCAGACCACAGAACACGCCTTCGACGGCGAAGTCCTGATCGGGCTGCACTTCAATCGGCGCATAGGCCGGATTGCGCGGCAGCAAGCGCAGCGATGCGCCGCTGCGCGCGAGCCGTTTGATGGTCAACTCGCCATCCAGCCGGGCAACCACCGTCTGCCCGTTGCGGGCATCACTGCTGCGCCTGACTCCGACCAGATCGCCATCGAAAATACCGTCGTCGATCATTGAATCGCCCTGCACGCGCAGCAGGTAGTCCGGGCGCATCGCAAACAAACGTTCATCCAGTGCCAGGGTGTCGACCAGGCCGGCATCGGCGCCGATCGGTGCGCCTGCGGCAACCCGCCCGAGAATAGGCACCTGCAACAGCTCGGCGCGCGCCGACGGGCCCGCAGGGCGGATCCCACGCGCCTGACCGGCAGCCACTTCAATCAGCCCTGCCTCGTTCAATGCCAGCACATGCTTGCGCGCCGCCCCCCGCGAGGCCAAGCCGCAGGCGCTTGCGATTTCGGCCAGGGACGGCGATTGCCCGGCATTCACCTGGTCACGGATGTAGCCAAGGATGGCGGCGCGGCGGGGGCTGAGGTCAGTCATTGAGTACATTTGTACTCCATCTGCACAAAGCCCGCCAGAGGCTAAGCGCCTCTATTCAGGTGAACGTGCAGAACACAGCGCCGCTGCTATCTTTCGCCTCATATGGACCCAAAAGTCTCCATAAAACCGTACCCGTCACTACCGCAGGCATTGCGCAGCGTGCCACTGCGCACCATCGCCCCGGTAACCACGCTGGCCTTGCTGTGTTTTGCGCTATGGCTGTGGTTTGACGGCCAGCGCCTTGCGGCCGCCATCAGCGGCCTGTTGGCAATCCTGGCCCTGCTGTCCAGCATATGCATCCATCAGCGCCAGCCGCGCCTGGAACTCGGTGGTGTACTGCTGTGCGTGGCCACGGTGGGGGGCTGCCTGCTCTCCGCCTGGCAATTGGGCAGCGCTGCCCTGCCGTGGACTTACCTGGTGCTGATGTCGAATTTCTTCATCGTCCGCAATCAGATTGCCACGCCGCTCAACCTGATGCTGGTCGCCGGCCTGCTGCTGATGCCGGGCCTGTTGTTGGGCCAGCCAACACAGTTGCAGGCGCTGATCGTGATCGTGTTGGTTTTCGGCTTTGGCTACCACTTCTCCCATCGCCTGCAAGGCGACCGCACGCGCCTGGAAATGCTGGCCTCACTGGATGCGTTGACCGGTGTTCCCAACCGGCGGGCGCTGGAAAAATCCTTGCAGGCGCATATCGACGGCATGCGCGCAGAGCGCTTCCGGCAAGGGCTGGTGGTGATCGATATCGACAATTTCAAAGAGGTCAACGACCGCTACGGTCACGGCGCCGGCGACACCGCCTTGTCCGACCTGGCCGCGATCCTGCGTTTTGAACTGCGCGAAAACGACCAGGTATTCCGTTTTGGTGGCGAGGAGTTCGTGATCCTGGTTGATACCGGCAGCCGCGAAGCGCTGGCCCGTTTTACCGAGCGTCTGCGCAAGACTGTCTATCAATCGCTGCGCGGTCCCGGTGGCCGCATCACCATCTCGGCGGGCGCGGCGATGTATGCCGGCGAGCAACGCTGGCAGGACTGGTTTGCGCGCGCCGATGCCGCGCTGTATGCGGCCAAGGGCCAGGGGCGCAACAACGTGGTGATAGCGGAGTAACCGGAGTAACGGCTGTTTTGATGTTGGTTCTGGTTGTGGCTTTGGCTTTGGCTTTGGCTGCTTCTGCTTCTGCTTCTGCTGCTTCTGCTTCTTCTGCTACTTCCGCTGCTGCTGCTTCGGCGTTGGCTTCGGCGTTGGCTTCGGCGTTGGCTTGGCTGTTGCTGTTGCTGTTGCTGTGGCTGTTGCTCCCTTCTCCCGCCTGCGGGAGAAGGTGGTGCGCAGCACCGGATGAGGGGAGCTTTGGCTTTGGCTTTGGCTTTGGCTTTGGCTCTGGCTGTGCTTTTGTTCTGGTTGATCAAAAGCAAACCAGGCAACAGCAGGAGCTACCCCTCCCCAACCCTCCCCTGCGCCTACGGCACAAGGGAGGGAGCAAAGCGCTGCTCTCCATTGACTGAAGGAAACCAGCAAACGAAAGGGCCGCTTGCGCGGCCCTCTCTTTACTTCAGCAAACAAGCTTTCCGATCACGAACGCAGCGGGATCACGCGGATCTCTACGCGGCGATTCTGTGCACGACCTGCATCGGTGCTGTTGTCAGCAATCGGATAGGCCTTGCCTGCACCCAGGGTTTCAATGCGCTCGCGCTGCACGCCCTGTGCGGTCAGATAAGCCGCAACCGCGTCCGCACGCTCCTTGGAAATACGGTTGTTCACCGCATCGGTACCAATGCTGTCAGTGTGGCCGACCACTTCGATCATGGTCTGGTTGTACTCGCTCAAGGTGCTCGCCACGCCATTGAGTGCACCATAGAACTGCGGCTTCAAGGTGGTCTTGTTGAAATCGAAAGTGATGCCATCGGGCAGGCTCAAGGTGATGTTGTCACCGTCGCGCTGCACGTCGATACCGGTATTGGCAGTGCGCTCACGCAGTGCGCGCTCCTGACGATCCTGGTAATTGCCAACTGCAGCGCCGCCAAGTGCGCCGATACCGGCACCCACCATTGCGCGCTGACGACGTTCGGTGGCGTTGCCGCCGCTGAGCAGGCCGGCAGCAACACCGATGGCCGAGCCGATCAGCGCGCCCTTGCCGGTCTTGTTCTGCTGCTGGGTCTGGTTGCCGTACTGGTCCTGCTGCACATACGAGCCACCGGTAGCGCAGGCCGAGAGGACGGCTGCCGTCACCAGGCCAATGGAAAGATTACGAACAACAGTTAGGGTGGTCATCTGATGAGTCTCCTGATGGGCCGGACTGGCCGCGTGGATTTGCCGGGCAAGCATAAACATCACGAAGCATTACCTGCATGCATCCCAACCCGCTTCACGGGTATCCATTCATCTAACTGTCTTGCGCGTTAAGCCAGTGTCAGCGACAGCGCTGATAGGCCGCCAAGGCCTCATCCCGGCCCTTGGCCAGGTCTACCAAGGGCTGCGTCGGGTAGCTTGGTGCGTGTTCGGCCAGCAGCTGCGGGAACTGCCATGGCGCGAACCGCGCCTTGAGCGGCAGCGCGGCAAGCTCGGGCACCCAGCGGCTGATATAGCGCGCCTGCGGATCGAACTTCTGCGCCTGCGTCACCGGATTGAACACCCGGAAATACGGAGCCGCATCGGCACCGGTACCGGCGATCCATTGCCAGCCCATGCTGTTGTTGGCCAGGTCGGCATCCACCAAGGTGTCCCAGAACCAGCGTGCGCCTTCCTTCCAGTGCATGCGCATGTGCTTGCACAGAAAACTGCCCACCAGCATCCGCACCCGGTTGTGCATGTAACCGGTCGCCCATAGCTCGCGCATGCCAGCATCAACGATTGGAATACCGGTACGACCCTGCTGCCAGGCTTCCAGCATTGCCGGCTGCGCAGGCTCCCAGGCAAAGCGCTCAAAGCGTGGATTGAGATTGACGTCGCTGGTCTGTGGGAAATGGTGCAGCAGGTGGCAGGAGAACTCGCGCCACCCCAGCTGCCGCAGGTAGCCGTCGATATCGGCATCGCGACCGGCGCTGCGCATGGCTTCCAGCGTATGCGCGATACGCCACGGCGCGATCTCGCCGAAATGCAGGTGCGGCGACAGCAGTGAGGTGCCGGTACGGTCTGGCAGATCGCGCTGCTCGCGGTAACCATTGAGCGCGCCTTCGGCAAATACTTCCAGCGCCTCCTGGGCACCGGCTTCGCCGGGCTGCCAGTGCTCCCAGAAACCGGAGTCCCAGCCCAGCCGTGGCTGCAGTGCGAGTGCCTGCAAGGGCACGCCCGACACCTTCGGCGAGCTCAACTTGCGCGGCGCGTCGGACAGCTCAGGTAGCCGCCAACGGGTCAGCGCATTGCGCCAGAACGGGGTGAATACCTTGTAGGGGCCGCCTTGCAGCGTGGCCAGTTCCCACGGCTCGAACAGCAGGTAGCCGTTGTGGCTTTCAACCTGCACGCCTTGTTCGCGCAGCCCACGTTTGATCGCCGCATCACGCGGCTGAGTGGCTGGCTCGTATTTGCGATTCCAGTAGACCGCCTCAGCGCCGCTTTCGGCGATCAGCGCCTGCAACTGGGCCATGCTGTCGCCACTGCGCAATACCAAGGCAGATCCAACCGCACGCAACTGCGCATCAAGCTGCTGCAGCGAACGATGCAGCCACGCCTCCGAGGCAGCGCCCGGTGCCCATGCGCCCTCTTCCTGCGGCGCATGGATGTAGACCGGAACAACCTCATGGCCAGCCTCAAGCGCGGCCTGCAACGCCGGGTTGTCACGCAGGCGCAGATCGCGGCGGAACCAGACAATAGCTGTGGACATGCGTCGGCTCCGGCTTATTCGAACGAACCGACCGAGTCGTGACTCAGGTTGTCAAAGCGGGTGTACTCGCCGAAGAACTTCAATTTGCACGAACCGGTGGGGCCACCACGGTGCTTGCCGATGATGATCTCGGCCAGGCCCTTGTCCGGCGAATTTTCCTTGTTGTAGTAATCGTCGCGGTAGATGAAGACGATCATGTCCGCATCCTGCTCGATAGCGCCGGATTCGCGAAGATCGGCCATCACCGGGCGCTTGTCGGTTCGGGTTTCCAACGAGCGGTTGAGCTGTGACAGCGCAATCACCGGCACGTTCAGTTCCTTGGCCAGACCCTTCAGGCCACGCGAGATTTCCGAAATTTCGGTCGCGCGATTCTCGCTGTTGCCCGGCACGCTCATCAGCTGCAGGTAATCGATCACGATCAAACCAAGGTCGTGCTCACGCTTGAGCCGGCGGCATTTGGAACGCAGGATTTCCGGCGACACGCCCGGCGTATCGTCGATGAAGATCTTGGTTTCCTTCAGCATGCGGATGGCGCCGGTCACGCGGCTCCAGTCCTCATCCTCAAGCTGACCGGTACGCAGGCGCTGGGCGTTGATGCGGCCGTTGGAGGAAATCAGACGCATCGCCAGCTGCGATGCGGACATTTCCATCGAGAAGATCGCCACGCCTTTCTTGGACTTGATTGCCGCGTACTCGGCGATGTTCAAGGCCAGCGTGGTCTTGCCCATGGCCGGACGCGCAGCCAGGATGATCAGATCGGTCGGCTGCAGGCCGGCGGTCATCGCATCGAAATCGTTGTAACCGGTCGGCAGACCGGTGATGTTGCCGCCATTCTCAAAGCGGTTGCGCAGTTCCTCGAAGGCATCCTTGAGTGCACCGGGCATCGCCACGAAGTCGGTACGCCCGCGCGCACCCTGCTCGGCGATGGCGAACACCGACTTTTCTGCGGTCTGCAGCAGCTCCGAGCTGTCGCGGCCTTCAGGCTGGAAACCGTCATTGACGATATCGGTGCCGACCTGGATCAGCTGCCGCAGCACCGCCTTGTCGCGCACGATTTCCGCATAGGCGCTGATATTGGCCGCCGACGGCGTGGTGCTGGCCAGCTCGATCAGGTAAGCACCATCGGCAACCAGATCCGACTTGCCCTGCGACTCGAACCACTCACCCAGGGTGACGGCATCGAACGGACGGTCACGCTCGGACAGGTCGTGGATCGCGCGGTAGATCAGCTGATGGTCGCGCCGGTAGAAGTCCTTGTCGGTCAGCACCTCGTTGACCCGGTCATAGGCCTCCGGGGCCAGCATCAAACCACCAAGCACGGCCTGCTCGGCTTCCACCGAATGAGGGGGAACGCGCAGGGCGTCGATGCGCTGCTCGCTACGATCAGAGCGATCGTTGCGGTCACCGCGGTCGCGGTCGGAACGGAAACCAGTACGGGCGGACATGAAAAGCGTATTTCCTGCAATAAGGCCGTGCGGCCATGGTAGGTGGGCATTGCCCACCGGGATACGTACAAGTCTGTGGATAACCTGTCTACAACCCAAGCCCCAGCGGGACCGGGAGTGGGCTGGCATACAGAAACAAACACCCGGCGCCGTTGCAGCGCCGGGTGGGATTATCGCATGTGCCGCGCAGGTGCCGGCTGCTGCCAGCCGCGCATCAGGCTTTGAGCTGGTGCTCGGTCCAGGCCAGGAACTTGTCGACATAGCCCTGCAGGAACTGCCGGGTACCGTCATTGCTGATGGTGCCGTCTGCCTCTATCAGGCCATCCTTGAACTGGACGAAAGCCTCCGGCTGCGGCATCACCGCCAGGTCGACGAAAACCAGCACATTGCGCAGGTGCTGCTGCGCCAGGGCGCTACCGATGGCACCGATCGAGGTGCCGACCACCGCCGCCGGCTTGCCGGCAAAGGCGTTGTCGCCATAGGGGCGCGAGGCGGTGTCGATGGCGTTCTTGAGCACGCCGGGAATGGAGCGGTTGTATTCGGGGGTGACAAACAGCACCGCGTCAGCCGCCCGCACCTGGTTCTTCATCCGCGTGCCCTGCGCAGGGAACTGGGTGTCGTGATCCTGGTTGTAGAGCGGGATATCGCCGATTTGAATGTATTCAAATTTGGCGCGATCACCGGCCAGCTTCTCCAGCGCCAGCGCCAAACGGCGGTTGATGGACTCCTTGCGCAGACTGCCGACGAAAACCGCGATCCTGTACTGATTCATGGCCACCTCGCTTCGGAAGGAAAATACAGGCTAGAGGCTATTGGCTTCGCAACAGGTGAAGGCAGCACGGTCGCATGCGCCTACCGATGGCGAAGGGGTACAGCTTCAGGGGTGCAGCCGGCCAGTGACTCCGCCGTAGGCCAGGCGAACCGCCTCGAATCCGTACTTCTGTTCCAGCCGCTTGATGATGAAATGGCCGCGCGCCATGTCCTGGTAATAGCCGGTGAACATGGTGTTCAAGGTTGCGCCCGCTATTGCGCCGATCACCGGCACCGCCTGCGCGACAAACTTCTCCGACACCACCACGCCGAACCGGGCTGCGATTTTCTCCACCACCCTGGCCAACCATTTGCCGGCTTCCTTCGGGCCCAGCCCCAGCAATACGCCATGGCTGCCCGTAACGGCGCTGCCAGCCAATTCGGCCGACAGATGCCGCATCACCTCGGTGGTGAAGCCGCGCGCCAGGTAATAGCCAGTTTCGCTGGCATCGTCCTTGCCCGAGTTGCCACCCAGGGCGAACACTTCCAGGCAGGCCTGGCGGGTGGCCATGTCAACCAGGTCGAAGCCTTCGCTGCGAGCGACATCGGCAACCGCGCGCATGAGGATGGTGGTCGACAGCGGCAGCTCGATTGCCAACGCGGGCAAGCCGCCGGCACCGCCAAGCGCGCCGGACGCGGCGGCGGCAAGTTTGTGCAGGCGCGGCGAGGCTGCCTTGCCAGGTTGCTTGTTGTCCATCGTCCACAAGGCCGTCTGCGCGGCCTTGTACAGGGCCGCCTCGGTGACGCCCTGGATGCGCGAAGACACCGCCGAAGGCAGCTTGCGTACCGCAAACTCCAATGGCGAGCCGATCAGGTTGGCCATCTTGGCGGTGAGCGTGGGCGATTCCAACAAACCCACTGCCCGCTGCAGATCGGCCAGGTCCTGCGCGTTGTCATGCAGACGCAGAGCAAGCTCGGTCATCGTCCTCAGCCTGCTTCCGGCAACCCGGCCAGCACGCCCATGAATTGCCGGTAGTGGCGCAGTTCGGCAATGGAGTCCTGCACATCGCTCAACGCGGTATGGCTGGAGGTCTTGCTGACGCCGGCTGCAACGGTTGGCGACCAGCGCTTGGCCAGTTCCTTGATGGTGGACACGTCCAGGTTGCGGTAATGGAAGTACTTTTCCAGCCGCGGCATCTGCCGGTGCAGGAAGCGCCGGTCCTGGCAGATCGAATTGCCACACATCGGCGACGCACCGGCCTTGATCCACTCCTGCAGGAAGGCAATGGTTTTGGCTTCGGCCTGGCCCACGCTGGTGCTGCTGTCCAGCACCCGCTGCCACAGGCCCGAACGCTGGTGCTGGTTGCGGTTCCATTCGTCCATCGCTTCCAGCACCGCCAAGGAGTGGTGGATGGCGAATTCGGGGCCTTCGGCCAACACGTTGAGCTGACCATCGGTGACCACGGTGGCGATCTCGATGATGGAATCGTTGTCCGTATCCAGTCCGGTCATTTCCAGATCAATCCAGATCAACCGGTCGTTGCCTGCGCTGTTGTCCGCCATGTGCTGCCTCATGCTGGGGGCCGGCGGTCAAAGCCGCGCGGCCGGAATATCGATGCACATGATACCCCTGCCACAGGTGCTGGCCGCGTCAAAGGTCGTCGGGACTCAACAGCGGACGGCCGCGCTTGGCCCGGAAATAATTGGTCAGGCGCAGGCTGGCGTCCTTCGCCAGCACCCCGCCGAGCACCTGTACACGGTGGTTGTGACGCGGATCGCCCAGCAGGTCGAACACACTGCCGCAGGCGCCGGTCTTGAGGTCGGTGGCGGCGAACACCACCCGCGCGATGCGCGCGTGCACCACCGCCATCGCACACATGGCACAGGGCTCCAGGGTCACGTACAAGGTGCTGCCGACCAAGCGATGGTTGCCCAGCGCCTTGCCGGCCTGACGCATGGCCACGATCTCGGCATGCGCACTGGGGTCGTGGCTGGCGATATTAAGGTTCCAACCCTCGCCCAGCAACGCGCCATCGGCACCCACCAGCACCGCGCCCACCGGTATCTCGTCGAACTCGCGCTGGGCGCGGTCGGCCAGCGCCAGGGCGTGGCGCATCCAATGTTCATCGTTCGCCATCTCGGCGCTATCGCTGCCTGGAATGTCCGTCACTGCAGACCATCCGTCGCTGCGCGCACAGGGTGACGGCAGGTGCCCAGCGGCACCTGCATCGCAGCAGACAGACTGCGCGTGCGTGGAAACATGGCTTGCAACTCCGACGACCAGGGCCAGGCCCGACCGCGACATTTTACGCCAAGCAACACGCAACGCGCCCAGCCGCCCGCCCTGCGCTGCAGGACCGGGGCAGAGCTGCCTTTACTGCGCTGGCGCCACCGCCCCTTCCGCCACGTCGTCGCTGGCCTTCGGAGCGAGCGAATAAGCATAGCTTTCGTCATACAGACGCACTTCGAGCTTGTCGCGCCCGCGCCGTTCGACCGTGTAGATGCTGCCTTCCCAGTTCCCACTCATGGCGGTGATGGGATCAATGTCGCCCAGACGGCTGGCGTCAATGCGTAGTACCACCTTGTCTGCCTCATAAGAGGGCAGGACCTTGCTGAAGTACGTCGCATGCTGTCCTGACGTCATGGCGCCGTATGAGCTCGAACTGGGGTGCGCCACCAGGAACGCAAAGTTCTTGCTGAAATCGATGCCCGATAGATCGATCGACGCAATGTTCCGGCCAGGCCTGGAAAGCGCACTCAGCGACGCCACTGCATCGGCGTCGGCAATCGGGAAGAACTCGATATCGCTATAACCGGGCCTCGATTCGCCTTCCATCCCAAAACCACTGCCGCCAAGCAGCGCCGACAACATCTGCCTGCTGTTCAGCACCGGGCGACTGCTCACATGGAACTTGCTGGAAGCCTCCAACTCGGCGGCCTTGCCGGTAACGGAGAGGTTCCCTTCCTGGTCACAGCCGCTTAGCAGCAACAACGAAAAAAGGCCAGCAGCGACAAAACCAAGAAGTGACCGATGCATGCCGTACGTCCTGTACAAAGCTGCGCAGCTCGCAGCGGGCCGGCAATCATGCAATCCGTTTCCTCGCCTGTATGTAGGGAAACGCCTACTTACGCCTCACCGCATGCTCTCCAGCGCCAAGGTTCACAAAACGGCACAGATCTAGGAGCTGACGCCAATCTCACGCTGGTGCACCGAAACGCAATTCCTGCCACCGCGCTTGGACGCATACAGCATTTCATCGGCAGCCTTGAGCACGGCATCGACCTCGAAACTACTCTGCGGCCAATTGGCGACACCGAGCGAAATCGTGATCATGCCGACCTTGGGAATCTTCATTTCCTCAACCGCCTTGCGCAGGCGTTCGGCCACCTGTGCTGCGGTCGCCAGCGTAGTGGAAGGCAGCAGGATCAGGAACTCCTCGCCGCCAACCCGCAGCGGCACATCGTAGGCACGGCAGGCGTCGCGCATGCGCTGGGCGAGCTGCTGCAAGGCCGCGTCGCCGGCGGCATGGCCATGGCTGTCATTCACTTTTTTGAAGTGATCGATATCGATCGAAATAACCGAGAACGGAGTTGCCTGGCTCTCGAAGTCGGCCAATGTCTCATCCAGCCGCCGCCGGTTGCCGAGCTTGGTCAACGGATCGGTGGCCGTGTCCTCACGTAGCTTGGTGAAACTCTTGTGGAAGGCGTCAATACCGATCAGCAAGGCCTTCTTCAACTCGCGCGATTCGAAATACCAGGACTTCACCGAGCCGATGTCCTTGGCCGAGGACGGGTCTTCCATCTTGCGCGCGCCATCAGCCAACAAACGCAGCGGACGCGAAATCAAGCGTGCGCTCCACAGGATCAGGATCAAGGTCAGGATCGTCGCCGGCAGCGCCCTGTACAAGGTGCTTTGCATCAGCTGGGTCAGCGGTGCAAGCGTGGCCGCTTCCGGGCGCTGGGCAACAATCCCCCATCCCGTCGAAGCCACCGGCGCGTAGCCCGCCAGCATTCTGACACCCTGTGAGTTGACCGTACCGCCCTTGCCCGCCTGACCAGCAGCAACGCGGTCGACCACCACATTGTGCTGCACCAGATCGCCGACCCGGTTCGGGTCCGGGTGATAGATGATGCGCTTCTGTTTGTCGACCACGAACAGGTAGGAGCCGTCGACATAGAAATGCTGGCCGAGCAGCCGGTCGAGGATGTTCTCCTTCTGCAGGTAGATCGCCCCACCCACCGCACCGAGATAACGGCCGGACGCGGACACCACCGGGTGGTTGATGAAGACGATGAAGTTGCCGGTAGCCGACTGATAAGGCGCGCTGATCAGCGGCCGCTTCTCGCGCAGCGCGGTCTTCACCGCCTCGCTGCCCAGCACCCGGCCCTGCAGACCCAGGGTTTCCGGCGAGGTCGCCAGCACCTTGCCGGTCGCATCGAAGATGGTGATGGAGTTGAAGCTCTTGCTCATCATGCGCAGGCGCGCGGCTTCCTCCTCCAGCTTGGACACGTCGTCCATTTTCACGGCTAGCAGCTGCGCGGTATAGGCAAGCTGCAGCTGTGACGCCTGCAGGAAGTCTTCAGTGCTTTTGGCCAGCTTGTTGGCGTAGGCGTAGTTGCCGTCCAGCGTGGTGTCCATCAGCTGCTGGCGTTGCACCGTATAGCTGGCATAGAAGGTATTGGCGAACGGCACCAGCGCGCCCAGCAAAGTGAGCACCAAGATAAGTTTTCTGAGATCCATGGATTCCAACGCGGACGCTTGAAGGTATTGCCGCGACGAACCCACGCATACCCGGGCATGCATACCCGGGCGCGCAGCTCCCCCAAGCCGCCGCCATTTTACCAGCGGAACTGTCATCGCAGGCGCTTGCCTGGGATGGGCTGCTACACCTTCGGCGCACGCCCAACGCCCTGCCCGAAAGGTCGGCCGCCGCCGCGAGATGGGACTGGGCCCGCCTCCCTCGTCAGCCTGGCTGAAGCGCGTCAGGCAGCCATGGCACAGCGCCGCATGCTCGTCGCCGGTGAGGATCCGACATCCACCCGCCGCGCCTCCCGGGCTGCAGGCGCCAGCCGCGGACGCCTACATTGATTCTCACAGGACAGGCTGGAAGAACGACGCCCAGGCCGCCCAGTGGACCCAGTCCCTGAAGGACGACGGCCCCGCCCGCTCGGTACCCGTCGCGGAGGTCGACACGGCGATGGTGATGGCGTGCCTGCGTCCGATCTGGGAGAAGAAGACGGTCACGGCCGGCAGGGTCCGCGGCCGGATCGAGCGGGTGCTGAACTCGGCCCGAGTCCATGGCATTCGGGAGGGAGAGAACCCTGCCAGGTGGCGCGGCCACCTCGATCACCTTCCGCTAAAGCCTTCCAAGGTGCGTAAGGAGAAGCACCACGCGGCCATTCCGTACGCGGACGTGCCCGCGTTCATGGCCTCCGTGGCTGAACGCGCCGCGCGCTCCCGCCGCGCCTTGCGTTTTACCATCCTTACGGCTGCTCGCACCGAAGAGTTGTTTGGGGCCGACTAGCCGGAGTTCGACCTGGCCGGCCAGGTCTGGGCCATCCCGGCCGGCCGCATGAAGGGAGGTCGGGAGCACTCGGTGCCGCTGACCGCGGTGGCCGTGGTCGTCTTGACCCCTCTCAGCCGTAAAGAGCAGCCGTTCAAGCTGTCCGAGAAAGCCATGCTGTATCTGGTCCAGAAGCCAGCACCCAAGGGGTTGGGCCTACCCTTCACGGTTCACGGCTTCCGGTCCAGTTTCCGCGACTGGGCTGCCGAGGAAACCGAGACGCCCAATGAAGTGGTGGAGATCGCGCTGGCCCACGCGATCAGGAACAAGGCCGAGGCTGCCTACCGCCGCGGCGCATTGCTGGATCGCCGGTGGGTATTGATGGATGAGTGGCAGGCTTATCTGGGGTTGTAGTGCCGAGCCAAGCTCGGCACGCCACCTAACAGGACGGCCGAGTGCCGCAGACGGGCGCTTCTCCAGCTACCGTCGCCCCCACTTCTCCAGCGCAATCGCTGCCGTCTCGGCTCGCAGCTTTGCTTCGTGCCGACGCGCCCATTCCTCGCATCCTGCCCGGCCCGTCTCGTAGGTTCGGCAGTTGCGAGACGGGCGGGACGCACCTCCGTTCGGCGGTGGCAGGTGATAGTCCAGGTTGACGAACCACGATCCATCCAGTCGTTCGACCGGCCGGAACACCGCCAGGTCGTTTACGTAAATCGCGGTCAGCTGGCTTTCGAAGTCAGCGACCTTGGCCCATTTGAAACCATCTGGGAGCATGGGTGGATATCTGGCGGAGGGCAGATGCTACGCCCCCGCAGTCGCTCCAGGTGAGATCAAGCGACAGGCCCTCAGCGCCGAATGCTCAATTGATCAACTCGTCGAACCGTCACTGCACGGCTTCACTCACCAACTATGTTGCAAGAAACCCACTGATCTCTATTCCGGCCGTGCTCAACACGACGCCGACGAGGAGCAGTACCGTTCCCATCGCCGATATGTGAATTCCACCTGTACTAGACTCCTCCAATGCCTTCAGGGAGGCGTCATCACCAGCGGTGCGAGCGCTTGCCTCCGCCTTGATACGACCATCAAACTCGGATGCGTGAGTATCGATTTGACTTTCGGCGCCGCCGATTCGGTCCTGCAGTAGAAGAATCCCAGACTCCAAGTGAGCCATCTTCTCAGAAACATCCTGTGTCGCCTTAGGAACGTGGTGCGTTGTCAGTCGCATCCCGACAACAGCGCACGAAATCGTCACTCCTTCGGGCTCTAGATAGGCCCTTCGACGAACTAGCGGGCACCGCCTTACCCACTGGCCGAATGACTCCATGGGCGACCGGTGGCCAAAATGACGGCGTGTGGAGTGAAGGCCGTAGATCACCGTTGCTATACCAAGCACCTGCATAGCAAGCCCCGACAGGCGGATCGACGGTTCACTCCAGCCGAAAACGGCCATCGTAAGACCGCCAGCAAAGAGAACCAAAAGCGTGGTCCAAACCACCCAAATCTCCAAAAACCATGCACCTAAACGCTTCAATTTGATCCAATTCATGCCGTTCGTTTCCTCCATGACCATCTACGGAGATGCTAGGCCATCTTGCTGATTGGACAAAGCGCTCGATCACCTATAACTGAATTACCCTGCTAAGCCGCAATCCTGTGCTCATAGAACGGGGCCTCTTCTCGCCGAAGATTTAGTAGAGCGCCTGCAAGTCGGCCGGATCCGGCTTGAGACTAGCCTCAATCAGATCAGGCTTGATGTTGATGATTGTCCGGCCGTGGCCGGCGACAGCCATTCCGCTCAGGCCGGCATGGGCCGGCATGTCCGGGAATGCCCGGACGTCGCGTGCACCCGCTGCGGTCTTTGAGATCTCGACCATCTGTCAGTATGCCCCTGTTGGATTGGGGACATGCTGAGCTGGCGCGGAGGGGGTTCAACGGGGCTGCAACGCGGATAGACTGGCGCCTCATCTAAGTAGGTGCATATTTATGACGCAGGCATACGCGACGGCTTATTTGTTCTTAGATTCCGGTGACTTCAATGTTCCCCTTGGATGCCACTTCGTGGGCGAAGGAAACGCAAGCGCTTCTGTCTTTGTCTTCAAGAATTCGCCAACCGCCGTGGAAATCCGAATCCCCATCGAAGAGTTCCGCGCGTTACGGGATAGTGGAAAGGTGCTCGAAGCCCAGCCCTTGGTGGACACGATGCTCCGCCAATCCCAGCAATAGCGATGCTTAGAGCGAAGAGATGACCAACCCCGCAAAATCGGGGTTGGTCAGTGGCTCTTATGCAGCCTGCGGATAGATCATTCGCAACTGCCCCGGCTTCTCAAACGCACGTTGACACCTAGCGTAAAAATCCTGATATCCAACTGAGCTTTTCGCAAGGTTGGCTACTAAATCAATTTGCCTATCTACCAGCAGTGCTCCCCCATTGGAAAGCCACTGATGAAGCTTCTGCCCAGGCAGCCTGCGAGTCTTTAGTTCCGCCAGAACCTCCGCAGGCATAACCATCTGATAAATCCACTCGTCTGTGATTTTCCCAAACAAGAGTGGCGTTCCAGAGGAGTGTCCCTTGCAGGGAAGTCCGGACATATCTGCTAGCGCTTGATAGAAGCCTGAATGAAAGCGCCTTTCCCAGACCAACGGCTTCGGAAGCAACAGCTGTCGCACCGCACTTTCCACTACAACACTTCCCAAGAGCTTCTTCTCACAGGCGATGAAGTACCTTCGGACTGCCTTTCCAAGTTCCGTGCGTTCCACCATCGCCAACTCTTTGGCCATATCGATCGCAATCAGGTATTCCCTCGACGGTCGACCCACCTTGGAATTTTCTCCAGTTCTGGAGAAGACTTCGAAGTCTTGGTCTTCTGTGAAGTGATATTGCGCAATCCGGCCTCGGATCCAGCCGGAAAAATCTCTACCGATTTGCAGATACGCGTGAAGATCACGGGCATTGATGGCCATCGTTTGTTCGCCACCAATAGAGCGAAAGGCCAGGGTGAAGCAATTAGCAGGATCAATCATTTGTAACACCTCTATTTGGATTAGAGGCGTCGCGCCCAGCTAAACTCTTCAGAGTTGACACTTTCGTATCACACCCGGAAAATCCATGGCCGTCCGGAGGGGAGAAGTTCCGGACGGCGCCCGAACCAGGTTCGACGCAGTGGTTGCTGTACAAAATGGAAAAACATCCGCCCCATCTAGTTGACGCTAGGTGGGGCTTTCCATTGTGGAGGTGGAACCTCCAGAGCCTTAAGACGGGGAAAAGTGCCCGGAGCTCAACAACAAGACTACTGTCGATTTTTTTCCGGTCAACCCAGAAAGTGCGAAGCACATGCTTGACTAGGTTCACTCGTTACATTACGGGCCAACACGGGCGTTAGCGGGATACTACGGAAACCTGAAACCGGGGATGCAATAGAGCGATTTATTGGCCCCTCGACTGTGAGAAGGTAATTCTGCGCAAAACCTCCCGCGCCTTAATCGAGCTCAACCCCACAGGCGCCCCACCCTAACCGGGGTGCTACGATCCGGCCGATTGCAGAGGCCCCGTGCCGCTCTGCCAAGGAAGGCTATGGAAAAGCTACCTGAAGATGCCGAAGTGGTGATTACTGACTTACGCCGGCTGTACACGAAATTGCGGGAAATCATGGCCGCCGGTGAGCGTCTGAAAGGCGCCACTTCCTGGGAGGCCTCCGAGTACCATGAGCGCATCAAGACCGTGAAAGCGCAGCTCAAGGACTACGCCAAAACTGAGGCTTTGAACCTTCGAAGGAAGACAC
The DNA here is from genome assembly GCF_056756175.1 of Stenotrophomonas sp. STEN240. Taxonomy (NCBI): domain Bacteria; kingdom Pseudomonadati; phylum Pseudomonadota; class Gammaproteobacteria; order Lysobacterales; family Lysobacteraceae; genus Stenotrophomonas; species Stenotrophomonas sp. STEN240. The sequence continues at coordinate 58,392 of NZ_JBRRBO010000002.1, forward strand.
AGACCGATGCGGAGCGCTTCTTCTTCGGTCCTGCCGTCAGATCAGCCGCCTCACACTTTCGCATGCGGACGGACGCCGCACCGACGAAGTGGGTGTCAGAACTCTCGGAGGCATCCAGTGACGTGAGCTACTTCATCCACAAGTTTGAACGGCATTTCGAACTCCCTCACACCTGACCGGCGGGCGATCACCGCTCACAGGCACCCCCGAAAAGCCCTGCCATCCCGCACTCTTACGTCTCTCAAACAGGGAGACAGCCCGAGCCTAAGCTAGGAGCGCCCAAGACGGGCGCAACGAAGGGGAAAGGAATGGCCTACAACCTGTTTATTGCATATGACTTGATTGCCATGGGGCAGAACTACGAGGCAGTCAGAGATGCGATCAAGTCGCTTGGTCAGTGGCACCAATTCCAGTACTCACTCTTTTACGTGAACACCCAGCACAGCCCCGCTGCGGTATACAACATCGTCCTTGCAGCGATGGACGCAAACGACAAGCTGGCAGTCATCGATGCTCAAAGTGGAATCGTGACGGACTGGGACAGGCCGCCCATTGCCGAGATCAACGCCATTTGGTTTAAGCCGTAGCGGAAAGTTGTCGGGGGTAGCCCCTCCGATCTGCGGAAAATGGTCCATTCAAGCCTCCGAACTGGGTGATGCCCTGACAGGCGTCACCCACCCTAGCCCCGCTACCATCCAGTTCAACGGTACGGATAGCAGGGCTTTGAAATGAATGGCCTAAGAGAGCTGGCTGAGGCGCGTAAAGCTTTCGATGAGGCTCAGAGCATTCACCCACATCAAACCCACGACTACGGCTACGCCAGTCCTTCCTTACCAGCTCGCAGGGCTTGATTTTTCTGCAACCGACCAGGTTGCTGCAGCTCATTTGCTCGCTGTGAGCTCCCCTATTAGGATCACCTCAACGATCGATGGAGACGCAGCAATGATTGACACAGATTTGTTTTCGATCCAAGTCGTCCAATACGCCTACAGCGAGCCGAACGGTCTTAGTGGCCGGGGTCGACAGTACCTTGGCCCCAAAGAAATAGACGTGACTTGCAAGTCATGCGGAGAAGAGTGGAACGAGCTTAGTGCCAGATGCCTTCAAGGGGCCCTTGGCCGCATCGAAGTTGAGTGTCCCGAATGCGGGGAGGAAGAAATGGTTCCTGGGCAGCTATTCCGTCCGGACACCTAAAGCTCCTTTCTTCAAAGCGTGTCGCCTTGGCCAAAATAGTCACCGGCCCTGCATCAGGCCTATGGAATAGCTGCGACTGCGCCACTAGGCTTCGCCAGCAGGGAGTTAACGAACGAAATGGATCAGGGGGATGGTCCGCATGAAATTCGACGGGGGCAACATTAGGATGTCCAGGGGTCTACTAATCGCCCTCTTGGCAGCAGCGGGGGTCAAAACATCCCCCCTTCAACTACCCATAGAGATCTGCAGCCAAAACGGGAGCTATTCCGTAGCATTGTCAGCATACCGGCCGCCACCATCGACCGTGAAAGCCAGCCAGAAAACCCACCTCGCTATTCACGCGAGTGGGCTAGAGTTGGCATACAGGACGAAACCATACTAATCATCCACGTGAAGCCAGGTGGAAAGGTTGATTCTGTCTTGGTTGAACAATCCAGCGGATATCAAGTGCTTGATGAGTCTGCAGAGACAGCTGCCCGAAGCTGGCGCTACCAGCCAAGTGTTGTAAACGGGGAAGCCTTGAACAGCGGTGTATGTGTGCCCTTCAAATTTCGCCCTTGACGGAGTTCGCGCAAACCAATCGGTGTGGCGATGTCCCTCATAGTCCGCCTAGCGCCAAGCGGTTCGCTTACTCAAGACATCTGTAGAAAAGCAGTAATGGACGCGCATCAGCACCGCACGAGGACTAGGCCCCAGCGACCTACCTAATCACACAGTGGACCTCCCGAGGCAGGCATCAATTTCGGATGGTCAACTTAATGGGTTGAGCCTCGGTCCAGCGGCCCCAATCAGGGAACTTGACGCCCCCCCACAAGCGCTGATACAACACCACCACCCCACGCCTCTCAACTCTACAGGACGTATGAGTTATGAAACGACGTGTTTGGTTTGTGCCGATCAGCCTGTCACTTGCAGTAATCGGTTTGGCATACGCATCGATAACTACCCCCTCCCCTCCAATCCCAACACTGCCACCCGTGCAGGCTATTGCGCCTGCCCAGCAGGGCGGGAATGTCCTTTGCTATGGAGGTGGATGTGCCTCTATGCTGGGTATGATGCAATCCCAAATCAACGAGGAGTTCTTTACTCAGGGCTTCCCTCTTGAAGACGACCCACCAGTTAGCAAAGCGCAGTTCTGCTCCAACCTGAAAGCACAGCGCCCGCCGAACTGTCCGAATCTGTATCCAGATTCGACGCCTGGTGTGCCCACCCCTGGCAAGAGTGCTTACGCATTCAACCAATGCGGCCCGAATCGTCTGACTATGTGGCTTGGCGACAAATTCCTTTCGCACATTGCAACTAACACCTACTCCGGAGATTTCAACGCGCCGGCCCCAGGCGTGAGCTTCTTGGGTGCTTGCCAGTCACACGATCAATGCTGGGCGGGAGGGGAATCCAAAGCATCCTGCAACCTTGATTTCGTGAACTCAATGACTAGTGCTTGTAATGGTCTCGGCAGCGCCGGTGCGATCGACTCGTGCCGCGGCTATGCGGGCCTTTACCACTTCGCTGTCACGAGTACCGACAAGTCGCAAGAAGTTTATAACTCACAGCTCCAGAAGCGGGAGTGCTCTATCTGGGCTCAAGACATGAGGACCAACAACTGTGCGAACTAAGTCTTTTCCCGCAGCCTTGATTGCCACACTTCTCCTCGCCGCGTGCACATCTGAAAATCATGGCAAGGCTGCTATCAACGATGGCTCGACCGGGAGTTCAGCCGACTCACCACCTACCGCAGACGCTAGTGCAACGCCACAAGCATCCGCCGCTGCAAGGAACCAGAACAGCCACAGGGCACTTTCCCAGAATGAGAAATCTCTTCTGGCAACGATTGATTCCCGCTATTTCGGAACACTCAGCAACTCCTCGCCAGGAGAAGATGTCGACCTCAATGAACTAGGGTTCCCTGATGCGAGCAGCTGGATTTCCGCTGAGAGGAGCACAGATGATGAGTTACTGCGGAACGCGCGCAGTGGCGGCCATCTGGAGAAAGAGCTTTACATCGATCGAGTTACGAGCCTGATTCCAGAGAACAACTGGAAGGGAGTTAGCGACACCGCTGAAGACAACGCATTAGCCAGGAAAATTATGGACGCCCGTTCGTTCGCTTTGCAGAACATTGGAGCTACGAAGAGTCCGTTCGCCGTCTATCAGGCTGCCGCGCTCTTCAACACGACAGAAGTCGGTGGAAACCCGGCCATGATTGCGGCATCGTTTCAGCTAGCCGCAGAGCTGGGTGACACGCGGGCAACTCGGATGCTGCAGAGCTACATGTCTGCAAATCGGAACATAGATGCAAAAGGGGTGCTCGCAGCTTATACGTTCCTCAAGTCCGACTTGCGTAGTCCGATAAGCAACTAAAGCCCCGTCTGACGGGCATTTGAGAACTACTTCAGCTCTTGTGTAGCGAGAAGGGGCACTGAGTTGCCCCCTCTCGTATAGCCGCTCTTCTCGACACTTCCAAGGTGCCGAGCTTAGCTCGGCACCGTCCCGCCGGGGGCAAGCTGGGCGCTCCGAATCTGGGTAAATCGCCTGTATGGCAAAGGTGCCCGTCACCACAGTCCGGCTGCGGTCGATGATTGGTCCGGTGAGGATTGACGTGCGTAGAAGGTCCGATCACCACCACTGCCTGGTGCGCAGGCCAGTCATGGCGAATCAGGCGCGCTTGCGCGCGGCACCAGCCCCAATCGCCTCACGGCGAGCGGAGGAACTTGTGGGGCGGTGGTGATCGGGTTGAAATGAAAAAGCCCGGCTCTTGGCCGGGCTTTCGTCGCGTGATGGCAAGAGACTGTAGAGGGAAAAGTGCGCGGGCGTCACCAGCGCAGCAGGAGCCTCAGAGCATGAAGGAGTCTCTCTCACGATAACCAACAATCAGTTCGCTTCGAGTCCACACAGAAAAGCGGGAGAAGGATGAACAAAGCTGCCTCCACACTCTTCCATGGCATAGGACAGCGGCCATCACGGGCAGTGAACTCTTCAAATCCGCGATCAAAACATGAGATTTTGAGGAATCAGCCAAGCATCTGCACCATTAATTCGATCGAAACTCGAAGCTCGGGCTCGCTATACACATTTCCACCATCTGGATGGTGGATCGCATTCCTAACATAGGTCGGCAAAGTTTCGTACGTTGTGCTTCCGTGGCTAGACGGTTTGCCATGTCGCGCGGCGTCATAAGACGCATGTCCAGCGATAAAACTATCGCAACCTTTGATCGAACTACTCGACGCCTTCAATTGCAACTTGCCATACAGCTCGATGTGAAAGTCGACAGAAGGCAGATCAAAGGCTTTGTAATTTATCTGAGCACTCGTCAGCTCGAGAACTGACGAAGCATCCTCATGATTCTTCGCAAGCAGCACCCCCGCTTCTCGCTCAAGAGTGATGACGATAGTCTCCGTGCCTAGGAACGCCTCTCTCACTACGTGATCGGAATGAGTCGCGAAGAAGAGCTGAGCGCTCTGCTCTCCAGCTATAGTGAAAAGCCCCTCATAGTACCCGAGAATCTTCCTCTGCCACTTTGGATGCATACTAAGCTCTGGCTCGTCGACGAAGATTGCCCCGTCCTTGATAGCCCCCAAATTTCTGAGCAAGTAAGCGCCCCGGAAGACAACCTGTTTTTCGCCTGTGCTCAGCGAATCAATGCCAATTTCTTTCCCATTCTTCTTGAACTGAATTACCTTCTCGCCAGCCGATTCCCGCACTCCCTCGAACTTCAGCGCATCAAAGAAACCGTTAAAGGCCGCGCTAAAGCGATACATCCTAGAAGTTGCATAGAAATCCGGCCAGGCAATAGGACTGCCTTCACGAGTTTGATTCTCTCTCGCGTAATCAGCCGCGTCGCGACTTGATGTATTGACTAACAACTGCTTCAGCACAGTGAAGTCCTCTCCATCCTCGATAGGATTTACCGGAGAATCGAGCTCAATCGACGTAGTTGATGTTATTGCACCAGCCCTGAAATCGACCTTTGCCTTCGAGTAAGCACTACCGAAACGGCGCAGGTCTAGCGGATCAAGGGCAGCTCCAATTAGTGGGCCGGGTGTGTCCGCTGACAGAGTCAGAATAGCTTTTCCGTCCAACTCCACACAGACGGACGAACCTTCGGGACGGTAGGCCGCGTCAGCTTTGGGATCGGGAATGACCTTGTACACCACTCCTTCGACTTCATACTCGATGAACTCGAAATTCAAAAATGATCGCCCTGCCAAGAACGAGCTAATACTCGACAGGATAGTTGACTTTCCGGTTCCATTTTCGCCAGCTAGAACAATCGTCTTACATACAGTCCCGTCTGACAGCAAAAAATCCAGAGCTAGGTCACCCAACAAGGGATGCCCTTTCCACTTCACTTTCCGTAGCTGCATACAATCAGTTCCAAGTAGTGGCTATACCGAAACTTCAAGTTTACACTTCACGGCTATTCCGGCGAGCGTTCCAAATGCTCGACGCAGTCAAAAGGCTGCAGTGACCGACAGACCCGGGACATTTACCATTTACCATTTAACCGTTCGCCGAGGCCCAGGTCAGTCAGAGCCGGCACCTAGCCTAGCCCGAGAACACCCTATCGAGATCATCCAACCGGCAACGCGGGGCCTGTTCGCAGCGCCCAATCGAGCTGCGCGTTGCTCTACGTCGATCAACTCGCCGATCATCCAATCGACCAGATATGCCCAGCCTTCGCGGTATGCAGAATCACTAAGCCCTAGGGAGCATGCACGCCCACGATTGCCAAGACGATCTCCCTTCATGTAGCCGATGACAACAGCAGCAATTTGCGGCATGCGCTCTTCCAACTTCTCCGGAAACAGCTGGTCGCGAGCCACCGCAGCGCGCGCCTTCAACACGCCCAGGTTACGGCGGGTCTGCTCGCCTTGGTCTCGCTCAAACTTCGCTATGCAGTCGATGATCCCCCAAAGAGTCCGAGCGTCGATGAAATTGCGCGCCCTGCGATTGCGTTCGTCCGCTGCCAACCGGGTTATCCCGTGAAACACGCGGACGATGGGCAACTGCGGTTGCCCCCTCTCTGCGGTCAATGCCGACTCCCCCTCGGCGGCCCGGGCGCACCGCGTCATCTATGACCTGGCCTTCGTGCAAGCAGCGCCATGAAGAGCTTTCTGGAAGAACTCGGCGCGTTCCTGATCATCGCGGCAGGAGCCGCCCTAATCCTCGGCGCGCTCGTAGCGCTGCTGGCCTACGACGTTCAATCGGAGAAGCCGATGCAACGCATGATCACCGAACAGGTGCCGATCATCCCCTACAGCAAAGGCCACGCCGCACGCCACATGCTCAATCTGCGCCGGCCTTCTGCCGGCGGTGGCCACAACGTGGAGTGCGCCTGCAGCAGCACCGCCAGGCATCTCACTTTCGAAGAAGCGCATGCGGAGTGGCGCCTCGTACACGGGCAGCGTGCGCCAAAACCCCGAGCACCGGCGAAACGTGCCGTATTCCCGCCGGAGCTCGCCCAGCTGCAGCTAAGTCTGTGAGGTATCCATGACCGACCAGGCCCAATGCGACGAACTGCTCGCAGCGCTCAGCAGGCGCCCGATGACCGCAAAAGAAATTCTCCTAAAGCTGGGCATCGGCAGCCCTGCCGCAACTTACTTCGGCATCCACGAACAACCCGCACTCTGGTGCAGAGCGAGGGCCGTTCCCGCTGACCTGAAAACGGCTCGCCATTCACAGGAGAAACATGCTGGGAGCCGTAGTCGCTACACCCGCAGCGCACCGAAGGCCAGAGCTGGGGCCGATTTCCGACGGTAGACAGTTCGGCAACCACATACCGGATCTTTCGTCGCGATGACACCGGCCGCCCGCACTTCGAAGAACGCTCGTTCTTCACCGATGAGCCGGCGGATCTAATCGCCAGCGTCCCGACGCACGCCAAGCGCCAGCTGCGCGACCGCGTGGACCTAATCGACCTAGATACTATGGAGGGAGCAATGTGGAAAGCAGCTTAAGTATTCCTCCGCAACAGTACTTCCTCTTCAGAATAGTCAGCCACTGGCTTGCCTACAAACTTGGCGAAATCCGTCGCAACCGCTATCCCGTCTTCGAGCAGCAGAATCAAAGGTTCGCGGAGTTCCATAATGTTTTGGAACTCCTCATGCCCCTTACCTATGAGAACCGTCGACTCCCCGTCGATTCGGGCTATTCGCTGATCCATGCGTCGAACAGGCACACCAAGAGCCTTCCATGCTCCAACCAGCGCCGCAATATCATTCCCCCTTTTCCCAAGATTGTGAAGACGATCTTGCGCGTCTTCCGTCGCTGGCAAAAACGAGCCAACAAATTCGACCAGAAGCCAGTCGATATCTTGTCGCGCGAAAATTATTCCCGGCTCAGTAAATTTCGCCCTATCCAAGACTCGGACGATGTTTCCAATCCTTGCAGGAAAGTGCTCAATTTCGTACTGAAGCAGGCTACCGAGAATGCTTGCCTGCCCCACTCTATCGGCAACAAATTCTTCAAGTTGCTTCTTCGCAATCCGCGCAGAATCTTCAGCGATTCGCGCCGAATCCTTAGCAATCTCTGCAGATTTTTCGGCGATATCCACAGACGCCTGGGCGATCGTCGCGGTACGGTCAGATGCTTGCCAGGCACGGAACGCAATCCGGGTCGTTGCGAGACCAACAATCGCGCCTACAACGACGGCCCAAGCCTCCCACCAAACTACACAATCATCGACACCCAGAGTGCTACAACGAAAGAAACTATCCCACAAGTACATTCTATGACCCCCCTTCGAATGGGGGATTTTGCCATGGACAGGATTTGTCCGCAGGAGTTGCGCAATGTGTAAGACCTGCACCAAATGCGTTCGCTCCCTTCTACTGCAGCAGTTCAACCGCGCGGGGAAGCAATACCGGCCCGGCGTGTGTGCTCCGTGCATTAGCGACATGCGCAGGTTGCGAGCCCCGCTACCAGCTCAGGCGACCGACGTTACCCAGGTTAGGATCAACAATGCCGCAGCTCTTTGGTTCGCGCCTGTGCGGCCTATGCCGAGGTATGGCGTATGAAGACCATCGATCTATTCTCGGGCGGCGGTGGACTCACAGAGGCGCAGAGCAGGCTGGCTGCAATGTGGTTTGGGCGGCGAACCATTGGCCGGCGGCCGCGAAAACTGATGTTGCAAACCACCCTGGCACGCTGCACGTCTGCCAGGATCTGCAGCAGGCCGACCGGACCCCGCTGCCAGACTTCGACGTACTACTGGCATCGCCGGCGTGCCAGGGGCACACGCCCGCGCGCGGCAAAGAGCGCCCGCACCACGACGCCACACGTTCCACTGCGTGGGCGGTTGTTTCCGCTCTGGAGGCAAAATCGCCGGATGCCGCGGTGATCGAGAACGTCCCCGCTTTCATGAAGTGGAAGCTGTTCCCGGCGTGGTGTGCAGCGGTGCATGCCCTTGGCTACGCCATCAGTCCGCACCTGTTGGACGCCGCCGACTTTGGCGTGCCGCAGCACCGCGTCCGCATCTTCATCGTGCTGACCAAGAGCAAGCACCCGTTGGAACTGAAGCTACCGAAGAGGCCTCACCTTCCCGCCGCCAGTTTCATCGACTTCGAGGCAGGCACCTGGTCGCCGGTCGAACGGCCTGGCCGGGCGGCCGCAACCCTAGCCCGTGTTCGCGCTGGCCGGGCCGCGTTCGGCGCCCGATTCGTGGCGCCCTACTTCGGTAACGGCTCCGGCCTCACTGGTCGGTCTCTGGATCGTCCTATCGGAACGATCACCACCCGCGACCGCTGGGCAATCATCGACGGCGACCGGATGCGGATGCTGTCTTTGCCGGAATCTGCGATTGCGATGGGCTTTCCTCGGCACTACAAGCTTCCAGCGAACAAGAAAGATGGCATGCAGATGATGGGCAACGCCGTATGTCCGCCGAAGGCTTGCGCAGTCATCACTGCATTGAGGATGGCGGCATGACCCTCTTAACCGAAGCCATCGACCACATCGCAGTCGGCCACGACCTCGCCCGCAAGACCGGCGTGAACCTCGACAAGGCCAGGCCAAAGACCCGCCGCATGTGGGAGGCACGCGGCCTGGCCGTCATCGCCCTCGCCCGCGGCAATCTGGACGAGGCCACCAAGATCATGGCGCCGTTCGCGAGGAAGCGCCGATGACCGCCCCGCAGCTATTCCCCAAGCCGGCCAAGCGCATGAAGCAGCCGCCCAAGGACTTCCTGCGCGAGCAGCTGGCCATTGCCACAGAAGAAATCATCCGGCTCCGCGCCCAGGAGCTGGCCAACGAAGACCGAATCAAGAGCGCCCGCGCGGCGCTGGAAGGAGAGCGACATGGCTGAAGAAATCGCGCTGCTGCCACTGAAGGAAGTGAAGCAGAAGGCCGGCATCAGCACGGCCACGATCTACGGCATGATGGCGCGCGGCCAGCAGTTCCCCAAGCCGCGCAAAATCGGGACCAAGTCGCTCTGGCTCCAACCCGAGATCGACGCCTTCATCATGGCCGTGGCGCATGGAACAAGCTGGTCCCCAATGATGGGACAAAGCATGGGGCAGGATATTTCGGCATGAAAAAAGCCACTGATAACAGTGACTTATAGTCATCCTTGGCGGACAGAGTGGGATTCGAACCCACGGAAGGTTTGACCCTTCGCCGGTTTTCAAGACCGGTGCCTTCAACCGCTCGGCCATCTGTCCGTTACGCGTTGCTACCCCGGATAGCGTTCCGGGGTGCGCATTCTCGCATGCTTGCCGGCGTTTTTGTTCAACCGGCCTCGATTGCCAGTGCGCCGGCCATCGAGGCGCGGATCTTCTCCTTGGCCCGCTCGCAGGCGCCGCCGCAGTGCAGGCGGGAGGCCTCCAGCTCGGTGGGCAGGTGCTCGGCCAGGAAGTCGATGAATACCCGCACCGCCGGCAACAGCCCGCGCCGTGAGGCGAATACCGCGTGACAGATGCCCTGCGGCAGCGACCAGTCCGGCAGTACCACCTCCAGTTCGCCGTTGCGCACAGCCTCGGCACAGACAGTTTCCGGCAGCATGGTGATGCCGAAACCATCCTTGACCATGGATTGCAGCAGCGGGAAATCAAACCCAGCAACGCGCGGCTGCAGCTCAACGCGGCGGACTTCGCCACCCGGGCCGTGCAGTTCCCAGCGCTGGCGCGCTTCGTCTTCACTGATGCTCAGGGTGACGTGGTTGCCCAGGTCTTCCGGTGAGGCCGGCCGCCCTGCCCGGTCCAGATACGCAGGGCTGGCAACCAACAGTTCCTGCACCTGGCCGAAGCTGCGCATCACCAGGCTGCCATCGTCATCCAGCCGCGAGCGCACCCGCAGGGCGACGTCGTAGCCTTCGTTGATGATGTCGACACGACGGTTGCTGATGTTCAGCTGCAACCGCACCTTCGGGTATTGCTCGAGGAATTTGGGCAGCAGTTTGGGCAGCTGCATCTGCGCCAGCGACACCGGCACGCTGGCACGCACCAGCCCGCGGGGCTCGGCGCTGAGCCGGTCCACCACCTCACGCGCGGCCTGCGCTTCGGCCAGCATGGTCTGCGCGTGGCGGTGCACGCTCATGCCCACATCGGTGACCGCGAAACGGCGCGTCGAGCGCTGCAGCAGGCGTACGCCCAGATCGGTTTCCAGCTGGCTGATGCGCCGGCTCAGACGTGATTTGGGGATGCCCAATGCGCGCTCGGCAGCGGCGAAGCCACCATGGTCTACCACCATTGCGAAGTAGTAGAGGTCGTTGAGGTCCTGCATGGATTGATCCCGATATTGGAACGAACCGGTGAATTTAAACACCTTTGTTCTGTATTTACAAATCAGGCCATAAACAGTCCTGTTTGCTATTCAAGTCGCTTTTGGGGCCTACCTATTCATCTTTTGAGTGCAGTTGTTGCAGGGGTGCGGGCTGGGTACGGCGCTCGCGGGGAGGCTGATCGAGGGGGTTTGGGGTGGGGAATTCGGATCGTTTGTTGAGCGCGGTGGTGTTGCATTGGGGCGGTCTGGCGGCTGCCAGTTTGCTGGGCGAGCCATTGCCGAGCATGGCTCGGCCCTACATTTGGGCTGCCAGTTTGCTGGCGGAGCCATTGCCGAGCATGGCTCGGCCCTACATTTGGGCTGCCGGTTTGCTGGTGGAGCCATTGCCGAGCATGGCTCGGCACTACATGGGATCGTGGGCTTTGCCTTTTCAGTTGCCAACAAAAACGCCGCGGCTCCGAAGGGAGCGCGGCGTTTTTGTTTTACAACGCAGCCATGCTGCGCTGGGGGCTCAACGGTGGCCACCAGTCTGCTGCATGGCACCGCTGATGCCGAGCATGGCTCGGCACTACATCTGCTGATCAGGCGATGCGTTCGGCGCCGCCCATGTACGGGCGCAGTGCCTCGGGAATGGTGATCGAGCCATCGGCGTTCTGATAATTCTCCATTACCGCGATCATCGCGCGGCCAACAGCCACGCCCGAGCCGTTGAGCGTATGCACCAGCTCCGGCTTGCCAGCCGGGTTGCGCCAGCGTGCCTGCATGCGACGGGCCTGGAAATCACCACAGTTCGAGCAGGACGAAATCTCGCGATAGGTCTGCTGCGACGGCAACCAGACTTCCAGGTCATAGGTCTTGATGGCCGCAAACCCCATGTCGCCGGTGCACAACAGCACCTTGCGGTACGGCAGACCCAGCTTCTGCAGCACGGCCTCGGCACAGCCGGTCATGCGCTGGTGCTCGGCCTCGCTTTCCTCGGCGGTGCAGATGCTGACCAGCTCCACTTTTTCGAACTGGTGCTGGCGGATCATGCCGCGCACGTCGCGGCCACCGCTGCCAGCCTCGGAACGGAAACACATCGAGTGGGCGGTCATGCGCAGCGGCAGGCGCTCGGCGTCGATGATCTCGTCGCGGACGATGTTGGTCAGCGGCACTTCCGAGGTCGGGATCAGATAGCGCGTGGATTCGCCAAGCGCGGTCTTGAACAGGTCTTCCTCGAACTTGGGCAGCTGGCCGGTGCCACGCAGCGAATCGGCATTGACCAGCACCGGCACGTTGGTTTCTTCGTAGCCATGCTCGTTGCTGTGCAGGTTAAGCATGAACTGGCCCAGCGCACGGTGCAGGCGGGCGATCGAACCACGCAGCACGGTGAAGCGGGCGCCAGACAGCTTGGCCGCGGTTTCCGCGTCCAGGCCATGGTTGCGCGCACCCAGCTCGACATGGTCCAGCACCGGGAAATCGAACGCGCGCGGGGTACCCCAGCGCATCTGTTCGACGTTTTCGCTCTCGTCCTTGCCGGCCGGCACATCGGCTGCGGGCAGGTTCGGGATGCCCATCGACAGGGTTTCAATCTGCTCACGCAGCACATCGAGCTGGGCCTCGGAGGTCTTCAGCTCATCAGCGAACGCGGCCACTTCGGCCATGATCGCCGACACGTCCTCGCCCTTGGCCTTGGCATGGCCGATCGACTTGGAACGGCTGTTGCGCAGGCTCTGCAGCTCCTGGGTGCGCACCTGGATGCGCTTGCGATCAGCCTCCAGCGATTCGAAGGCGGCCACATCCAATACATAACCGCGCGTGCTGCGCAGGCGTTCTGCAAGTTCGGCGGGCTGCTGGCGAAGAAGGGCTGGATCAAGCATGGCTGGGCACTGTGTACGGGTGTGAGCCATAGATTATCGCGCGAACTGCGTCTTTCTGCCGCGCGATTCACCTTTCCTGTGCAAGAATCAGCCGGTTCCATACGGTCAAGGCCATGTCCGCTCCCAGCTCCCGCTCCGACCAGAACTTCACTTTCCACCTGCCCCGCAGCAGCCTGAAGATCGCCGGCATCGCCTTTGGCGTCGGGGTATTGCTGTTTCTGGTGGTGTGGCTCAACGCCCGCCGCAACAACGAATTCTATCGAGCCGATCCGGCACAGCCGCAGGCCGAGACCGCCACATTGACGCCGTTGCCGGCTCCGCTGCCTGCCGGCTCCAGTGCCAGCGAGATGCCCGACGCCCGTCCCGAGGCCGTGGAACAGGCACCGGAGCTGGTGGAAACCGCTCCTGCCCAGCCGCCGCAACCCATCGCCGAAGCCGCGCCCGCCGAACCTGCACCGGCCCCCGCACCTGCCGCCGTCGCGCCCAGCGATCAGCCGGTTCCGTTGCCCGGCCAGAGCCCTGCCCCTGACTACCCGGCCGCTGCCCTGCGCCGTGGCGAAAGTGGCACCGTGGTGGTCCGCGTGGACGTTGATGCCAATGGTGTGCCGCTGGATGTCCGGTTGGTCCAACGCAGCGGTTCGCGCGACCTGGATCGCGCTGCCCAGGAGGCCGTGCGCAATTGGCGCTTCCAGCCGGCCCAGAGCAATGGCCAGCCGATGCAGGGCAGCCTTGAGATCCCCTTCGATTTCAAACCCGCTCAGTAAGCTGAACCCCGGCTCCCCAAGGACGCCGGGTTCTGCCTAAAGTCACTCGCCGTTTGGGAGTGCGGGACCAGACTTGCCGCGTAGACGTTACGCAGAGCAGCCATGTCGATGTCCAGCATCCCGCAACACTCCACCTCCCATCAGCCCGTATCAGCCACCGCCCACCAGGCGCAAGGCGTCACGGCTGCGTGGCTGTGGGTTCTGCTGGCGGTGGGCGTATTGACCTTGTTTGGCTGGCTGGGCTACCGCGCCCTGCAAGGCCCCGCAGCGAGTGGCCCGGTGTCGATCACCACCGCAGATACCACCTCGGTGGTCAGCGTTGCCGGCAACAATGATGCCGAGCCCCTGCCCAACAACCCCATGCCCAGCTATCCGGCCGCCGCGCTTGATGCCGGCGTCGAGGGCGATGTGATCGTGCGCCTGCAGATAGACAGCAATGGCCAAGTGAGCCACGCAGCGGTGATCGGCCACGATGGCGGCGTTGATCCCGCCCTGGATCGGGCCGCGATCCAAGCGCTGCAGCAATGGCGCTTCCAGCCCGCGATGCGGGATGGTCGCGCCATCAACAGCGTGGTGCAGGTGCCGGTGGAATTCAGAAGCGGACGCTGAGCCCGAAGCCGGCGCCACTGGCCAGGCTGTCAAAGCCCGGGAACGACGTAGCCACATTGGCCACATCATTGATGCGCACCTCGCCGGTGCTGAGCTGACCGGCAATGGCAAAGGCCATCGAGATGCGATGGTCGCCATGGCTTTCAATCGTGCCGCTGCCCAGCGGGCCGCCGTGAATGGTGGCGCCATCTTCGGTTTCGTCCACGCGCAGACCCAGGGTCCGCAGGCCGGTGGCCATTGCTCCCAGGCGGTCAGATTCCTTCACCCGCAGTTCGGCGGCCCCGCGCACTACGGTCTGGCCCTGTGCCGCCGCAGCGGCAACGAACAGCGCCGGGAACTCATCGATCATGTCGGGCACCAGGTCTTCCGGAATTTCCACACCCTTGAGCTGGGCATGACGCACGATCAGATCGGCAACCTGTTCGCCACCATGTTCGGCGTGGTTTTCCTCGCGGATGTCCGCGCCCATCAGCCGCAGTGCGGCAAGCAGGCCAGTACGGCGCGGGTTCAAGCCGACCGAACGAAGGCGCACTTCCGAGCCCGGAATGACGCTGGCGGCGACGATGAAGAATGCAGAAGACGAGAAATCCGCCGGCACTGCGATATCGGTCGCACGCAGACGCTGGCCGCCACGCAGGCGCGCCTTGCCAGGTTCGAAATCGATTTCCACGCCAAACGCGCGCAACATGCGCTCGGTGTAATCACGGGTGGGATGCGGCTCGACCACCGAGGTTTCCCCCTGCGCATACAGGCCGGCCAGCAACACCGCCGACTTCACCTGCGCACTGGCCACCGGCAAGGCGTAATCGATACCGTGCAGCGACTGGCCGCCATGGATATACAGCGGCGGCGTACCGTCTTCCTGGGTGTCGATACGGGCGCCCATCTGCGCCAGCGGCTCGGTAACCCGGCGCATCGGCCGCTTGGACAGCGATTCGTCGCCAACCAGGGTGGTGTCGAACGGCTGCGCCGCCAACAGGCCGGCGAGCAAACGCATGCCGGTGCCGGCGTTGCCGCAGTCCAACTCGCCCTGCGGGGCTTTCAGGCCATCCACGCCCACGCCATGCACGATGCGCTGCGACGGCGACGGCGTTTCAAAACGCACGCCCATCTGCTCGAAGATCGCGGCGGTGGCGCGGGTGTCCTCGCCCTCAAGGAAACCCTCGATATGGGATACGCCATCGGCCAGCGCCGCAAACATCACCGAGCGGTGCGATACCGATTTGTCGCCAGGTATGGCGAGCGTGCCGTGCAGGGCGGAACCTTTGTGTGCAATCCAGTAGGGCTGGGAGGTCATGCGGTCTCTCTAATGTTCGGTGCGCCGAGGCGCGTCAACAAACCCTTCTCCCCCCGGGAGAAGGTGCCCGAAGGGCGGATGAGGGTGCGGGAATACGCAGCTACAGCCACTTGAAACCTGCCGGTAGTCAGCCCTCACCCCAAGCCCTCTCCCGCAGGGAGAGGGACTTTCAAGCTCAGGGCACGGCAACCGGATAGGAGCCGAGCACTTTGATCTGCGCCGAGTGCGACTTCAACTCTGCCAACGCGGCCTGCATCGATTCGTCTTCGATATGGCCGGCCAGGTCGATGAAGAAGCCGTATTCCCACTTGGCCTGGTGCGAAGGACGCGACTCGATGCGGTTCATGCTGATGCCATGCCGCGCGAACGGGCTGAGCACGTCGAACAGCGCGCCGGGCTTGTCGTGGATGAAGACCAGCACCGAGGTGCGGTCATGGCCCGACGACGGGAACAACTGGCGGCCGATCACCAGGAAGCGCGTGGTGTTGTCCGCATCATTCTGGATCGGCTTGGTCACCACCTTCTTCAAGCCATAAACGTGCCCTGCACTCTCGCCGCCAATCGCAGCCGCGTCTTCCGCATTGCGGGCACGACGGGCGCCTTCGGAGTTGCTGGAAACCGGTACTTTCTCGGTCTTTGGCAGATTGGCACGCAGCCATGCCGAGGTCTGCATGAAGGCCTGCGGGTGGGCGTAGATGCGCTCGATATCCTCAATGCGGCCGGTGCGCGACAGCAGGTACTGCTGCACGCGCAGCTCGACTTCACCGCAGATCTTGAGATTGGAAGTCAGGAACATGTCCAGGGTGATCTGGATCGTGCCCTGCCCGGAATTCTCCACCGGCACCACGCCGAAATCGGCGTTGCCGTTTTCCACTTCCTGGAAAATCTCTTCGATGTTGGCCAGCGGCAAGCCCAACGCTGAACGGCCAAAGTGCTTGTGCGCGGCCTGCTGGGTGAACGAGCCTTCCGGGCCGAGGTAGCCGATCTTCAACGGCTCCTGCTGGGCCAAGCAGGCCGACATGATTTCGCGGTACACATGCACCAGCACTTCGTCGCTGAGCGGGCCTTCGTTGCGGTCCACCACCATGCGCAGCACCTGCGCTTCGCGCTCGGGGCGGTAGTAGTCAACGGCGGCCGCCAGCTTGCCCTTGGCCTTGCCAACCTGATGGGCAAAGTTGGCCCGCTCGGCAATCAAGGCCTGGATGCTGCGGTCGATCTGGTCGATCTTAGCGCGCACGTCCGACAGCACCGGCTTGGCGACGGTCAACGTTTCGGCAGCGGCCTTCTTGCTGACGGCGGTTTTCTTGGCTGCAACCTTCTTGGCCGGCGCCTTGTTGGCGGCAGGTTTGGCTGCGGTGGCCGGCTTGGCCTTGCTGGCGGTCTTGCTTGGCTTGGTCGCCATGGAATCGTCTACCTGTTACAGGCCGGCGCAGTGCGCACGGCGGGATTGGATCAACCGTTGCGCTGCTGGAAATCACGCATGAATGCTGCCAGCGCCTGCGCACCTTCCAGCGGCATGGCGTTGTACAGCGAGGCACGGATGCCGCCGACGGCCTTGTGGCCCTTCAGCGCCAGCAAGCCGGCTGCCTTGGACTCACTGACAAAACGTGCGTTGAGCTCTTCGCTTGGCAGGAAGAACGGGATGTTCATGCGCGAACGCACGGCCGCAGCCACCTCGTTGCGATAGAAGCCCCCGGAACCGTCAATGGCGTCATAGACCGCCGACGACTTGGCAAGGCTGAGCTTGGCAAAGGCTTCCACGCCGCCCTGGGCCAGCATCCACTTGAACATCAAGCCGGCCAGATACCAGTTCCAGGTCGGCGGCGTGTTCAACATCGAATCGCGCTCGACATGCGAGCGGTAATCAAAGATGTCCGCGCGCGGCTGCCCGGCACGTGCCAGCAGGTCGCGGCGGATGATGACCACGGCGATGCCGACCGGGCCCAGATTCTTCTGCGCACCGGCATAGATCACGCCATAACGCGACACATCAATCGGCTCGGAAGCAATCGACGAACTGAAATCGGCGATCAACGGAACCTCGCCCACATCCGGCACGTCGCGGAATTCGACACCGTGGATGGTCTCGTTGGCGGTGATGTGCACATAAGCCGCGTCGTCCGACAGCTGCCATTGCGTGCGCGGCGGAATATCGCGGAACCCGCTGGCCTCGCCGGTGGCGGCGATGTTCACATCCACGTAGGGCTTGGCCTGCTTGATCGCGGTCTTGCCCCAGTGGCCACTGACCACATAGTCAGCGCGCTGCCCGGGGTTGGCGAAATTCAACGGCAGCAGCGCCTGCTGGGTGGTGGCACCGCCACCGAGGAACAGCACCGCATAGTCATCCGGAATACCGATCAGTGCCCGCAGATCGGCTTCGGCCTGGGCCGCCACGGCCATGAAATCGGCACTGCGATGACTGATCTCGACAATGGACGCGCCTACGCCATTCCATTCCAACATCTCCGCCTGCGCCTGACGCAGGACCGATTCCGGCAATGTCGCAGGGCCGGCACTGAAATTGAATGCGCGAGTCATGTCACACCTGTTGAGCAGAACCCCTAGTATGCCGCAGCGCAACAGCCTTGGGCCACCTGGGAAAAGTTGCATCTGCACCCATTGTGGGCGGCGGTTTCAGCGCCGGCAGGCATGCGCTGCCTGTACCGCCGCAACGCTTGCTCAGCGTGCCCCGAACAGCAGCAGCGCGCTGATCGCCGCACCCAGCAGCAAGGCGCTGAGCAGCAACCAGGGCCAACGTCGCTGGCGTTTGGGCTTGACCGGCACCGCCGTTGACGGCTTGACCCGCTCCGGCACGTCGTCGTCTTCCGGCAGAAACGCCGCCGGTGCGGCCACCGGACCCAACGGCACCTCCAGCACGAACCGGTGGTTGCCTTCAAACACCACCTGATCACCGGCCTGCAACCAGCAGTGGCGGGTACTCACGCCATTGACCTGGCTACCCTCGGCCGAGCCCAGGTCGCGCAGCAATACCTTGTCGCCATGCCGCTCGAAGCGGGCATGACGCGGGGCGAAGGCCGGGTCGTCGATGAGAATATCGCTGGCCGGATCGCTGCCGATGCTGCGCGGCTTGTCCAGAGTGAAGCTGCGGCCGTGGTGGCGCCCACCTACCCCGCGCAGCAGCACCCGCAGGTCGTCGCCGCCCTCGCTGGGAACTTCCGGCGGATGCGGCACCTGCTCGCATTCGCCACGCAGCAGCATTTCCGCACCGTCGGCATAGACCGCATCGCCGGCGCGCAGCAGCGCCATGCGGCGCACCGGACGACCGTTGACATGGATGCCACGGCCGCCATTGGCGACCTGTAGCCAAACCCCGCGCTGGTCGGTGCAGAACTGCGCCAGCAGCAAGGGCCCAACACTGCCATCGCCCAGCCGGACCTGCCCGGACGCATGCCGGACAATGCGCTGCACGCCCGGCATCAATGACTGATCGGGCTGCTGACGGTTGCTGAAATGGACTTGCAGAGTGCGCACCGCAGCAGACTATCAGGTCGTCCCGTCATGCAGAAGCTGTTCGTGAGGCTTGGACTACGCCGCGCAGGTCCGCACAATGGCACGACTTTCCTACTTACAGCAGTCCAGGCCACACCCCATGTCGACCATTGATATCCAGCACGCTCATTCCCTGTCCGACGACAAGGCCCGCACCGCCATCGCCGAGGTCGCCGAAAAACTGCAGGAGCGCTTTGACGTGGTCACGCGCTGGGAAGGCGCGATACTGCATTTCAACCGCTCCGGCGTGGATGGCGCCATCGAGCTGCTGCCCGGTGCAGTACGCGTCAAGGCTGAGCTGGGCTTCCTGTTGTCGGCCATGAAGGGCATGGTGGAGTCGGAAATTCAACGCGTGCTGACTGACAAACTCGGCTGAGCCCGGACCGTCACACAACCCAAGCCCGTGTGCCGTTACGGTGTAGATGGACTCTTCAACCCCGCATAGGAGCATCGTCATGACCACATATGAGCAACGCCCCGACGACGAGGACGACACCGCAGGCATCCCCGGCCAGGCCGAACGCCTGGGCAAGAAGATGACCGAGTCGGCCCAGCAGGTCTGGCTGGCCGGCCTGGGCGCGCTGTCGCGTGCACAGGCCGAAGGCAGCAAGCTGTTCGACACACTGGTCAAGGAAGGCCAGACCATGGAAGCCCGCTCGCGCGAGCAATCCAGCAAGGGCGAAAGCCTGCGCGATACCGTGGAAAGCACCTTGGGCCAGGCCCGCGACCGCGCCGCCGGCACCTGGGACCGGGTCGAAAAATCGTTTGAAGACCGGGTTCACAGCGTGCTGAGGCGCCTGGATGTGCCCTCCCGTTCCGATATCGAAGCCCTCAACGACCGCCTGGACGCCCTCAATCGCCGCCTCACCCGCGCCGAAAGCCGTGCCACACACAGCGAGCAGCAAGCTGAAGATCAGTAATGTTGCAAAGCAGCATTAGTTGCGTGAGAATCTCCCTACCCGCCAGCAGTACCGCGCCGTAAGTCTCCCTCCCCTCACGGCACCGGATGGCGGGTTTTTCATGCCTGCGATTTGCCCGGGCAACTGAATCCACGGGTTTCACACCTGCCGGCAAGCGATAATCCGATATTCAGTATCGCCGCCCCGGCAAGCTCGGGCGGCAGCCGCTAGCGCTGGAGGCAAGCATGCAAACCCCTCTCCCGGACGCCGATCCGGGCACCCAGACCCGTCACGCCCTGCACGGCCAATACCCGCGCGCCGAGACCGTCGACGACTTCCGCCACAACCTGGCCGTGGTCCGCGAGCGCATCACTGCCGCCTGCCGGCGCGTCGGCCGCGACCCCGCCGGCGTGCGCCTGCTGCCGGTGAGCAAAACCATCGACGAGGCACATATCCGTCTGGCCTATCAGGCCGGTTGCCGGTTGCTGGGCGAGAACAAGGTGCAGGAAGCCCACCATAAGTGGCAGGCCATGCAGGACCTGGGCGACCTGCAGTGGTCGGTCATAGGCCACCTTCAGACCAACAAGGCCAAACTGGTGGCGCGCTTCGCCAGCGAATTCCAGGCACTGGACAGCCTGCGCCTGGCGCAGACGCTGGAGCGCCGCCTGCAGTCCGAAGGCCGCTCGCTGGATGTGTTCGTGCAGGTCAACACCTCCAATGAAGCCAGCAAGTACGGCCTGGCCCCCGATGAGGTTGCCGGCTTCCTGCAGGCGCTGCCGCGCTCTGGCGCGCTGCGGGTGCGCGGCCTGATGACCCTGGCGCTGTTTTCGGCCCAGCCCGAGCAGGTACGGGCCTGCTTTGTCCGCCTGCGCGAACTGCGCGATCAGCTGCGCCAGCAGGCACCGGCCGACATCAGCCTGGACGAACTGTCGATGGGCATGTCGGGGGATTTCGAAATCGCCATCGAGGAAGGCGCAAGCGTGGTCCGCGTGGGCCAGGCCATCTTCGGCGCGCGCACGGTGCCGGACAGTCATTACTGGCCGAGCAATGAACGAGCGGATTAATTCGCCCGAAGCGCTCAAAAAAGGCGACCCCATCCGGTCTTACAGTCATCAGTGAAGATAGACTGAGGCCCTTCCATAAGCTTCCCAGGTATGTCGATGTTCTCGTGGATTCTGGCCCTGGTACTTGCATTGCTCTTGTGGGGCCTGGCTTCGGTGTACCTGTGGTTGGTCGCCCGTCGCAGCACCGAACGCCAGCACGGCCTGGCCGCGCTGGCCGGCATGCGCTGGCGGGAGTTTTCGCGGATCGTGCATCAGGCCATGGCCGAGCAGCGCGGCCTGCACCCGCTGACCGATGAAGAAGACAACGACCGCGGCACCAGCAGCGATTTCCTGTTGCAGCGTGATGGCCAGCGTTGGCTGGTGTCCTGCAAGCACGGGCGTGCGTATCGCTTCGATGCTGGCGCCATCCACGAACTGGCATCGGCAATCAGCCTTACCGGCGCGGTCGGCGGGCTGCTGATCACCGAGGGTCACGTCGAGCGCGATGGCCTGGCCGAGGCCGAGAAACATTCCATCGAAGTCATCGATGCACGCCAGCTTTGGCAGTTGCTCAAGCCATATATGCCGGCCGATGTACGCGACACGGTCACCGGCATCGCGCGTCGTGAGGCGGTCCGCCACACCGGTATTGCCGGGCTGGCGGCGGTCACCTTCGGCCTGCTGGTTGGCATGGGCTACATGACCCTGCGCAGCGACGCGCCGGCAGTCGAACCCATCGTAGCGGCACCAGTCGAGCGCCCCGCCGACGCCCCGGCAAGCGCGCAACCGCAAGCAGCCGCCGAAGCCGGCAAAGACGCCGCGCCAGTGGCAGCGGCCAATCATTCCGATCTGATCCAGGACCCGGACCCGGCCACCTTGTTGCGTTACCAGCAATCCGTGTCCAAAGCACTGGCCAGCACCGCTGGCGTGGTCAGCGGCATCTGGCTGACCCGCTCCACCCTGTCGGTGGAACGCAGTGGCGAGGATGCGCAGGTATGGCCCTTGATCTGCAAGCAACTCGAACGTTACCCGGCCCTGCGCACCACCCGCGTGCAGCTCAATCCCCGCCCCGGTGTTGACGAGCCGGTGCGCTGGCGCCAGTGCAGCACAATTTGAAGCCGGCTTCGGCTTGGCTGCGCCGTAGGCGTGGCCAAGCACCCGGCTCAGCAGATCCGTTTCAACAACTAACTGTCAGCGAGAGCCTGGCGCGAAGCGCGCGATCAGGTCGTAGGCGTCACCCAGGAACATCTGCCGCACCCAGGTGATGGGCAGTTCACCGCGCCAGGTCTGGCGGTCGATCACCAGGCAGGCGGTACCCACCGGCACTTTCAGCAATAAGGCTTCATCGGCGTCGGCGGCGACGGCGCTGATGCGGTGCTGGCCGCGTGTCCATGACACGTTCTGCAGCAACCAGCTGCCGGGCGCATGGATGGAGAAATCCACCTTCAAGGTTTCCGGCACCGCCTCGGGATTGATCAGCC
The DNA here is from genome assembly GCF_056756175.1 of Stenotrophomonas sp. STEN240. Lineage (NCBI taxonomy): Bacteria > Pseudomonadati > Pseudomonadota > Gammaproteobacteria > Lysobacterales > Lysobacteraceae > Stenotrophomonas > Stenotrophomonas sp. STEN240. The sequence continues at coordinate 80,768 of NZ_JBRRBO010000002.1, forward strand.
GGCGCTCCAGCGCCAAGGGCCTGCCGTCGGCAAGATGCAGGCAGCGTATCGCCAGCAGTTTGCCCTCGCCTACCAGCTGCGTTTCTTCGACGACAGTTTCCCGGGCCTTGCGGTGCGCGCGCTCCAGCAACTGAAACCCGTACTCGTGGCCGCGATCGGTAACCGCAACTTCGATATCCGGGATTTCCAGTGCCACCTGTTCCAGATGCGGCGGCTGCCGCGCCACGAACGAACCAGCACGGCGGCGGCGCTCGATCATGCCGCTCTCAGCCAGCGCGGTAAGCACCTTGTTGACCGTCATACGGGAGCAGCCGTACTGCTCCATCAGCTCGTGTTCGAACGGGATACGGAAGCCAGGCTCCCATTCGCCACTGAGGATGCGGCTTTCTATCTCACTGCGGATGCGGTGATTGAGGGTGGGAGCTTTTTTGCCCTTCACTCGGGTTTCCTGAAAGAGACGGCGCGCGCCGATGCGAACCTTACGCCAGTATCCGCGCCAATGCGGCACGGTAACGCGTGGTGATCGCATCGCGGTTCACGTGACGGCCGTCGCGGACCAGCGCCCGTCCGTTACGCCAGACGCTGCGCAGGGCGCCATTACGTGCGGCGAACAGCCAGCTGTCAAGCAGGGCATCGCCGGTGCGGCCCAGCAAGGCCGGGTGCTCACGGTCCAGCTCCAGCAGATCGGCGCAGGCGCCGACGGCCAATCCCGCCGGCGTGCCCAGCGCCTGCGCGCCACCTTCGGCGGCCTGCTGGAACAACCAGCGGCCGCTGGACAACTCGCCCGGCGACAACACATTGCGCCCGCGCAGTTGCAGGCGCTGGCCGTACTCGAGCAAGCGCAGTTCCTCGGCCGCATCGATCAATACATTGGAATCGGAACCGACCCCGAAACGGCCGCCCGCGCGCACGAAATCGCGCATCGGGAACAGCCCATCGCCCAGGTTGGCCTCGGTGATCGGGCACAAACCCACAACCGCGCCGCTATCGGCTATCTGCTCCACTTCGCCGTGCGTGAGATGGGTGGCATGCACCAGGCACCAGCGCTGATCGACGCTGGCATTGGCATACAGCCATTCCACCGGACGCTGCCCGCTCCATACCAGGCAAGCGTCCACTTCGCGGGTCTGCTCGGCGATATGGATATGGATCGGCCCCGGGGCCATCGCCACCAACGCCTGCAATTGCTGCGGGGTACAGGCACGCAGACTGTGCGGGGCCAAGCCCAGCACGGCATCGGCCGTGCCTGCCAGCGCCCGCGTGCAACCCTCCAGCAGCGCGGCAAAGCCGTCGATATCGTGCAGAAAGCGGCGCTGTGCAGGCGTGGCTGCGGCGCCGCCGAAATCGCTGTGCGCGTAAAACACCGGTAGCAAGGTCAGGCCCAACCCGGTTTCGTCAGCGGCTGCCGCAACCCGCACGGCCATCTCGGCATGATCGACGTAACGGCGGCCATCTTCGGCGTGATGCAGGTAATGGAACTCGCCGACACGGGTGAAACCGCTTTCCAGCATTTCCATATAGGCCAGCGCGGCGATGGCCTGGAACGTGTCCGGATCCAGACGGTCCAGGAACCGGTACATCAGCTCACGCCAACTCCAGAAGCTGTCGCCCGAACGCCCGCCTACTTCGGTAAGCCCGGCCATCGCGCGCTGGAAGGCGTGACTGTGCAGGTTACCCAGCCCCGGCACGACCACGTCCAAACGCTGCGCCTGGCCGTCCCAGGCTTCCCCAACCGCCACCGCGGTGATGCGGCCGGCGACGCTGTCAATGCGCACATCTTGCGCCCAGCCCTGCGGCAGCAAGGCCTGGGCGGCGTGGAAACGGACAGATGCGGTCGGCTTGATCGTTGTCACTGGACACTCTCCGATGGTCGCCGCTATTGTATATACAAATAAGCACGGAGAGGGGCAATGCGCTGCGATACGCTCTGGCACAACGCCAACCTGATGACCCTGGATGACGCCTCGGGCGGACTGGGAACGATTGTGGATGGCGTCATCGCCGCCCGCGACGGCTGCATCCTGCATGCCGGGCCGGCAGCAGCTGCACCCGCATTTGAAGCCGATACCCGCATCGACTGCAATGGCCGCTGGATCAGCCCCGGCCTGATCGACTGCCATACGCACCTGGTGTACGCCGGCAATCGCGCGGGCGAATTCGAGCAGCGCCTGCAAGGCGTGAGCTACGCGCAGATCGCCAAGGCCGGCGGCGGCATCGTCGCCACCGTCAGTGCCACCCGCCAGGCCGACGATGCCGCGCTTATCCGCGCAAGCTTGCCGCGGCTTGATGCAATGCTGGCCGAGGGCGTCACAACCATCGAAATCAAATCCGGCTACGGCCTGACCTTGGCCGATGAACGCAAACAGCTGCGCGTGGCACGCGAGCTGGGCGTGCTGCGCAAGGTCGAGGTTGTGCCCACTTTCCTCGGTGCGCATGCAGTACCGCCGGGCCACGAAGCGCAGGCCTACATCAATGAAGTCTGCGCGGTGATGATGCCGGCGATCGCGGCAGAAGGGCTGGCCGAAGCAGTCGACATCTTCTGCGAGAACATCGCCTTTTCCCCGGCGCAGGCGCAGCAGGTTTTCGAGGCCGCCAAACAGCACGGGCTGGCCATCAAGATCCACGCCGAGCAGCTGTCCAACCAGCACGGTGCGGAACTGGCAGCAAAGCATGGCGCGCTGTCCGCCGATCATATCGAGCACCTGGACCAAGCCGGCATCGACGCCATGCGCGCGTCGGGCACCGTCGCCGTGCTGCTACCCGGCGCCTATTACTTCACCCGCGAGACCGTATTGCCGCCTATCCAGGCCTTGCGCGACGCCGGCGTGCCGATGGCCCTGGCGACAGACAGCAACCCCGGCACCTCGCCACTGACCAGCCCGCTGCTGGCAATGAACATGGGCGCCACCTTGTTCCGCATGACGGTAAGCGAGTGCATCGCCGGCTTCACCCGCGAAGCGGCGCGCGCGCTGGGCCGCGCCGAGCGCCTGGGCAAGCTGGCCGCCGGCATGGACTGCGACCTTGCCATCTGGGACATCGACGCCCCGGCCGATCTGGTTTACCGCATCGGCTTCAACCCCCTGCATGCCCGCGTATGGCGCGGGCAGACCCTCTGAACAACGCACTGCTGGAGCACGCATGAGCACTACCCTGACCCTCCTCCCCGGCCACGTACCGTTGGCGCAATGGCGGCAGATCTATCGCGGCGCCGATGTGCACCTGGATGAATCCGCACAGGCCGCCGTTCTGCGCAGCGCCCAGGTGGTGGACGCCATTGTCGCCAAGGGCGAGCCGGTTTACGGCATCAATACCGGCTTCGGCAAACTGGCCAGCGTTCGCATCGAGCGCGAGGACCTGCAGACCCTGCAGCGCAATATCGTGCTGTCGCACGCCGCCGGCGTTGGTGAGCCGATGCCGGCCAACGTGGTGCGGCTGATGATGGCGCTGAAACTGACCAGCCTGGCGCAGGGCGCATCGGGCATTCGCCCGCAGACCCTGGCCCTGCTGGAGGCCATGCTGCAGAAGGACGTTGTGCCGGTGGTGCCGTGCCAGGGTTCGGTTGGCGCTTCCGGCGACCTGGCACCGCTGTCGCATCTGGCCAGCGTGATGATCGGCGTAGGTGAAGCCTTTGTCGGCGGCGCGCGTATGTCGGCCGAAGCGGCGTTCAAGCAGGCCGCGTTGCAGCCGCTGGTATTGGGCGCGAAGGAAGGCCTGGCCCTGCTCAACGGCACCCAGTATTCCACCGCCTATGCCTTGGCCGGCCTGTTCGAGATTGAAGTGGTGTTCCAGGCCGCGCTGGTAACCGGTGCGCTGTCGGTGGAGGCTGCCAAGGGCTCGGATACGCCGTTCGACCCGCGCATCCACAGCATTCGCGGTCAACGCGGGCAGATCGCCACCGCCGCCGTCCTGCGCGAGCTGATGCAGGGCTCGGCAATCCGCGAATCGCATCGCGACAACGACGTACGCGTGCAGGACCCCTATTGCCTGCGCTGCCAGCCACAGGTGATGGGTGCGGCGCTGGACATCATGCGCCAGGCCGCGAGCACGCTGGAAATCGAAGCCAATGGTGTCTCCGACAACCCGCTGGTGTTCACCGATACCGGCGAAGCATTGAGCGGCGGTAACTTCCATGCCGAGCCGGTGGCATTTGCAGCGGACATGCTGGCGATGGCGATCTGCGAGATCGGCTCGATCAGCGAACGCCGCACGGCGATGCTGGTGGACCCGGCATTGTCTGGCCTGCCTGCCTTCCTGACCCCCAAGCCGGGCTTGAACTCGGGCTTCATGATTCCGCAGGTCACCGCTGCGGCGCTGGTCTCCGAGAACAAGCAGCGCGCCTATCCGGCGAGCGTGGATTCGATCCCGACCTCGGCCAATCAGGAAGACCATGTATCAATGGCCGCGCATGGCGCACGTCGTTTGATCGCAATGGCCGAGAACGCAGCCAATGTGATTGGTATCGAACTGCTTGCTGCGGGCCAGGGCTGTGATTTCCATGCACCGCTGCGTTCGAGTTCGGCGCTGGAACAGGTGCGCTCCACGCTACGTGCGCAAGTACCGACGCTACAGGACGACCGTTACTTCCATCCGGACATGGTTGCTGCGACTGCATTGGTGCGTGCTGGTGCATTGACGGCTGGTTTGGGCGTGCAGCTGCCGGGCGTAGAAGCAAGCGCCAAGGCCTGACGGAAGCATATGCAGCGCTGCAATGTGTCAGACCACGCACACCCGACAGCAAGTCGCGGACCTGTCCCTTCTCCCGCCTGCGGGAGAGGAGACAGCTCGCAGCGCTGCAATCTGTCAGACCACGCGCACCCGACAGCAAGTCGCGGACCTCTCCCTTCTCCCGCCTGCGGGAGAAGGTGGCGCGAAGCGACGGATGAGGGGAGCTTTTCAGCTTCATCGCGAAGAGCGCCCTCACCTACCCTTCGGGCATCCTCTCCCGCCTGCGGGAGAGGAGACAGCTCGCAGTACCGCAATGTGTCAGACCCCGCACACCCGACAGCAAGTCGCGGACCTCTCCCTTCTCCCGCCTGCGGGAGAAGGTGGCGCGCAGCGACGGACGAGGGGAGCTTTTCAGCTTCATCGCGAAGAGCGCCCTCACCCGCCCTTCGGGCATCCTCTCCCGCATGCGGGAGAGGAGACAGCTCGCAGCGCTGCAATCTGTGAGAACAGGAAAAACCCCGCCCTGCCCCAGGAGTCCCCATGACGAACACCCATGACTGGCTGCAGATCCACCGCGGCCAAGCCCCTTTGATCGTCAGTTTCCCCCATACCGGGACCGAACTGCCGGCCTCGCACGTCGACCATTTCGTCTCGCCGTGGTTGGCGCGCCGCGACGCCGATTGGTGGGTGCACGAGCTCTACGCCTTCGCCAAGGCGCTGGGCGCCACCACCGTGCGCACGGCGATCTCGCGCTCGCTGATCGACGTCAACCGCGACCCTTCCGGCGCCACGCTCTACCCCGGCCAGAACACCACCGGCCTGTGCCCGGTGACGACCTTCGACAACCAGCCGCTCTATCGTGCCGGCCATGAACCCGATGACGCTGAGATCCAGTACCGGCGCCAGACCTGGTTCGATCCCTATCACGCTGCGCTGAGCAACGAAATCCAACGCCTGCGCGCACAGCACGAAACCGTGGTGGTCTACGACGCGCATTCGATCCGTTCCTTGATCCCGCACCTGTTCGACGGTGAATTGCCGCAGTTCAATATCGGCAGCGCCGGCCCCAGTGGTGCGCCTGATACATCCTGCGACAACGCACTCACCGACGTGGTCGAGAACCTGTGCGCGATGAGCGGCATGAGCCATGTCCGCAACGGCCGCTTCAAGGGCGGCTGGATCACCCGCCACTACAGCAACACCGCCAATGGCGTGCACACGCTGCAGATGGAACTGGGCTGCCGGGGCTATATGCACGAACCCGCGCCGGCGGACGTGGACGAGCACAGCTGGCCCACGCCATACGACCCCGAACACGCTGCACCCGTCCGCAACACCTTGCAACAAGTGCTTGGCGCCTGTCTGGAATTTGCTACCCGGAGAAATGCATGACCCGTCACGACCCCACCCGCAATCCGCGTGCACCGCGCGGCAATACGCTCAACTGCAAATCCTGGCAGACCGAAGCGCCGTTCCGCATGCTGCAGAACAACCTTGATGCCGAGGTCGCCGAAGACCCGACTTCGTTGGTCGTCTACGGCGGCATCGGCCGTGCCGCGCGCGACTGGGAAAGCTACGACAAGATTCTGGAAACGCTCAAGCGCTTGGACGACAACCAGACGTTGCTGGTGCAATCGGGCAAGCCGGTCGGCGTGTTCCCCACCCATCCGGATGCACCGCGCGTGCTGATCGCCAACTCCAACCTGGTGCCGCACTGGGCCAATTGGGAGCACTTCAACGATCTCGATAAGAAGGGCTTGATGATGTACGGGCAGATGACCGCCGGCAGCTGGATCTATATCGGCAGCCAGGGCATCGTCCAGGGCACCTACGAAACCTTCGTCGAGATGGGCCGCCAGCACTACGGTGGCAGCCTGACCGGCAAATGGATCCTCACTGCTGGTCTGGGCGGCATGGGCGGCGCACAGCCGCTGGCCGCGTCACTGGCCGGCGCCAGCAGCCTGACCATCGAATGCCGCCAGAGCAGCATCGACTTCCGCCTGCGCACACGCTATGTCGACGAGCAGGCCAGCGACATCGACGACGCGCTTGCACGTATCGCCAAATACACCGCCAGCGGTGAAGCCAAGTCGATTGCCCTGCTCGGCAACGCCGCCGAGATTTTGCCTGAGCTGGTGCGCCGCGGCGTGCGGCCGGACTGCGTCACCGATCAGACCAGCGCCCACGATCCAGTGCATGGCTATCTGCCGATCGGCTGGAGCGTGGAGCAGTGGCTGGCCGAGCAACAGGCCAGCCCGGAAAAGGTCCGCGATGCCGCCAAGGCGGCCATGCGCGTGCACGTGGAGGCCATGCTTGCCTTCCACGCTGCCGGCATTCCGACCGTGGACTACGGCAACAACATCCGCCAGATGGCCTTCGACGAGGGCCTGAAAAACGCCTTTGATTTCCCCGGCTTCGTGCCCGCCTATGTCCGCCCGCTGTTCTGCCGTGGCATCGGCCCGTTCCGCTGGGTAGCGCTGAGCGGCGACCCGGAAGACATCTACAAGACCGACGCCAAGGTCAAGGAAATCATCGCCGATGATCCCAACCTGCACCGCTGGTTGGACATGGCGCGCGAACGCATCGCCTTCCAGGGCCTGCCGGCGCGCATCTGCTGGGTCGGCCTGGGCCTGCGCCACAAGCTGGGCCTGGCCTTCAACGAAATGGTTCGCAATGGCGAGCTGAGTGCACCGGTGGTGATCGGCCGCGACCATCTGGACAGCGGCAGTGTGGCCTCGCCAAACCGCGAGACCGAGTCCATGAAGGACGGCTCTGATGCGGTCTCCGATTGGCCGCTGCTCAACGCCATGCTCAATGTCGCCGGCGGCGCCACCTGGGTGAGCCTGCACCATGGCGGCGGCGTGGGCATGGGCTATTCGCAGCACTCCGGCGTGGTCATCGTCTGCGACGGCAGCGAAGCGGCAGACCAGCGGATCGCACGCGTACTGTGGAACGATCCGGGCACCGGGGTGATGCGCCACGCCGATGCCGGTTACGATATCGCCATCGATTGCGCCAAGGAGAAAAAACTGGATCTCCCCGGCATTATTGGCTGATTGGAACAGCGGCAATTGCAGACACAACGGGCAGGCCTCGCGCCTGCCCGTTCTGCGTTCTGCACTAGCGCAAAGGCTTGCGGGCAAGCACGTTCATGACCGGCTGCTGGTGAGCGCATAGCGGCCACCGCCGGTGACAACCAGCAACAGCAGGCCGCTGATGATGGACAGGTTTTTCAGGAACTGCAGCAGGTTCATTGCTCTGTCGGCACCTTGCATTGTCCAGAACGGATGGCCCATGCAACTGGCACACAACACGAACACCGCAAGCAACAAGGCCAAAGGCCGCACCCACAGGCCCAGAATCAGGGCGATGCCCACGCCAAGCTCCATGGCCACTGATATCGCCGCCGCCAGCTGCGGTACGGGGGCATGCAGGGAGCCCAGATACCCCACGGTTGCCTGAAAATCGGTCAGCTTGCCAAACCCCGAGTACAGGAACATCACCATCATCACCACGCGTACGAACAGAATCATTCCGTCGCGGTTTCGTTCCACCAGCTCATCCAACATGCCATTGCTCCCGATCGCTGCACTGCATGGCGGCCGAACCGGTCGCCGTCCTTGAATACGCCCCTGCGCGCACTCTCTACTCTGCCCGTCAGCTCCACCAGAACACGCTGCTGCCGAAGGCAAACTTCAACCATTGGCCTTACGCGCCTTGTTTGCGACTCTTTTATTGCAGCAACATGCTGCAAGCACATCTGCACGGGACCGTTGCACCTGCGCTTCTGCACAGAAACATGATTACGCCATCGCAGCTGGCCATGCCTGAATTGGCTGCCCGCACACGTACAAGTCGGCAAAACTGCAAACCTCAGCGCCGTCTCGAAGAACAACCGTTCTGCGGTTTGTTGCAGGCCATCACGCACAAGCGATAGACAGTGTTCGAAGGCTGCACGAACGCCGCAACAATTCACCACAGCTGGCGCAGCTGTGCCTGCAAAACCAGGTGTACGACCCGGCCAGACAAATGTCTGCAGGATCGATGCATCGGTCTTGCCGATGCGCAGAATTGTCATTCATCGGGAACTTGCACAGGAAGGACACAGCGCTGGCATTGAAGACGGAGTTCTCTCCAATGCGGCCTGCAACGCTTGCGCAAAGGCAGCAACAGACAGATTGTTTGCGCCCGTAAAACCCATGCATTGGAGAGCAGGATCCCAGGTTCACTGCCACGCGCGCACGGCAGTTGTGCAGCGCATGGCGTCTACCTTTACCTGCACGTCTAAACGATCCCAGCAATGAACGCCTGTAGTTGCCGGGATGCCGCCGGAACTGGTTGCTGTGCTGGCAGCCACCGCCCGCAACGGACGCGGGCTCCGCTCCAAACGATGCCGCCCATATCGCAGAGACACAAGAAACGTCCTAATCCTGCGAATGGAACGTTGCCGTCGCGGCCAGCAATCGCATGGCTCCATGCACCCCACGCCCCAGCTGAACCGGGCTGGGCCTCGCGTACTGGCATATCGAATTTCCAGCCTGTAACCGGCCTCCACATTCTTCCAGCCATACCCGCGTTAGAATCGGCCCGTAACCCACAATGAGATTTGCCATGCTGGATCAGGATGCCCTGCTGGCCCCGATTGCCGGACACGCGCCGACAGGTGAAGACCTGTCGTTCTCGTCCGAGTTTGATCGGATCATCGAAAACCGTCGTGCCGACGACCCGACCCTGGATCAGGGCGCGTGGCAAACCGACATCAAATATGCCGATTGGGGCAGCGTGCTGCGCGACTGCAACCAGCTGCTGCAGACCCGCACCAAGGACCTGCGCCTGGCCGGCTGGTTGTGCGAGGCGGCGACGCAGCAGGAAGGCTTTCCCGGGCTGGCTGCCGGCTTCCGGGTGACCGCAGGCCTATGCGAGCGCTATTGGGACGATGTGCATCCTTTGGCGCCCGATGGCGACTACGAGGAACGGATCGGCAATCTGAGCTGGCTGCTGACCAATACCTCGCAGTGGCTGCGTGCAATACCGCTCACTTCCGCCCCGCAAGGTCGTTTCAGTCTGGCCGACTTCGAGCACGCGCACGCGGGCAGCAGTGACCATGCCGACGGCCGCCCCAGCCTGGAGCTGCTGGAGGCCGCACGCCGCAGCACCTCGCATGATGCTTACCGCCAGCTGGTGACCGCCCTGCCCGACTGCAGCCTGGCGCTGGACGAACTGCAGGCTGCGGTAGACAGCCGCCTCGGCATGGATGGCCCCAGTTTCAGCTCGGTGCGCGAGCAGCTCGATCACCTGCAGCGCACCGTCCGTCGCTTCGCGCGCGAGGCGGGCATGCTGCTGGATGGCGAAGTAGGCGATGTCGCGGATGAGCAGAGCGATACGTTCCCAGCGCCCGCCGCCGGTGCAGCCGAACCAGCACTCAGCAACGCCGTACCGCGCGGCCCCGCCGGCGCTCCGGGCAGCCGCAAGGAAGCACTGGCACAACTGCGCCAGGTTGCAGAATTCTTCCGGCGCACCGAGCCGCACAGCCCGGTTGCCTATCTGGCCGAGAAGGCCGCCAGCTGGGGCGAAATGCCGCTGCATGTCTGGCTCAAGCGCGTGATCAAGGACCACACCACGCTGGAGCAGATGGAAGAAATGCTGGATGTGAAACAGGACAACGACGGGCTTTGAGCCCGTCGTTTTTCACGCGTCGACAGCCCGACGCGGTTACTGGATCTTGAACTCGATACGGCGGTTGCGCGCGCGACCGTCGTTGCTGGTGTTGTCTGCCACCGGTTCATCCGGCCCCTTACCCAGCACATCCATATGCGTGTTGGGGATGCCCTTGGCCATCATGTAGCTCTTCACCGCTGCGGCACGCGCATGGCTCAGCGAAAGATTGGACTCGCGCTGCCCCACATTGTCGGTATGGCCGATGATCAGGAAGCGGCTGTCCGGCATCTGCGCCATCTTGGCAACCATCTCATCGAGGATGCTCATGCCGAATGGCGTCAGTTTGGCACTGCCGCTCTGGAACTCGATGATGCGGTTGGCCAGCGTCTGGTCGAGCACGCCCTGCTGTGAGCCAACTTTCAACGCATTGCTGACGGTGTAGCTGGTATTGCTGGCCAGGCTCAGGTCGCTGGCCACCTGCTGGCGCAAGGCCTCATTGGCGACTTCGCCGGTCACCCGTACCGACTGCCCGTTGACCTCCAGCTTGCCGGGCGACACGCGCTTCAAGCCCGTGTTGATCATCCCGGCCACGTAGTCGCCCCAATTCGGCGGCGTGGCAATGCTTTCCACCTGGATGCGGTCAACGACACGCTCGGCACCGTAGACCGCGCGCAGGTTGCCCAGCAGTTTGGCCTTGGTGGCCTGATCCGGAACCACACCTTCGATCACCACCGGCCGCTCAGCCGCGGGCACGTTTGCCGCCGGCGCAGGGGCGGCGGTCTGCGCGAAGGCCGGCGCAACCACCAACAGCAGCGCGGCGAGATAAGTAACTTTGGACAAGTGCATCATCAGGTTCCCAGAAAAGTCTCACCAAACAGCCGGCGCGCGGTGACCAATGCAAGGTCGTCACGCTCAAGGAAGCTGCCGAAGCGGTTCAAGTTGTAATCGCCATGCAGGTAGTCATCCACCCACTCCGAATGCTGCAGGTGGATCAGGTAGTCGCCCGCCTCCGAAGGATCCAACGCCGCGCGCAGCACCATGCGGTCGGCGCCGTTGAAACCGATCACCATATTGGGCTTGGCATCATTGCGGATCAGCACCGCCAGCTCGAAGTCGCCGCGGCTGACGAAACTGGAAACCAGATCCAGCCAGAACGCAGCCACCAACGGCCGGTACGCCGGATCGCGCACCAAGGGCAATACCAGCGCCTTGTCGATGTTCACTTCGCCGCCGCTCAATACCGGCTGCAGCAGCAGGCCCAATGCGGGCAATACCTGCCGCAATGCCACATCGCCATGGCCGGCCTCGCGCAGGCGCTGCTCGAAACTGGCGATGGTGGTGCTTTCCAGGAAGTCGTGGAAACTGGCGTTGTAGTCAGCCGGGTCGGTGCTGATGCTGAAGCGCGCTTCGGCAAGTTGACTCAATGCCTGGGTGGCATCGGCGTCCTCGTTGGCCTGCCTCGCCAGCCTTGCCAGCCCGGACCAGGCGTTGGACAGCGCCAACGGGCTGCGGCCAATGAAAGGCAGCGGCTCGGGGGCTTCCAGACGCAATGCGGACAACAGCGGGAAACGCCGTTCCGATGCATCGCGGCTGGCCAGGAAATGGCCGCAGACCAGCATCTTGCTGCGCGAGCCGAGAAACGCATAGTTGATCTCCGGCGCCTCGTCGTAACGCTGCTTCCAGTCCGGGCTCTGGCTGAGCAGTTCCAGCGACTCACCGGCCCAACGGTCCAGCCAGCCCAGCAATTGATGGTTATCGGCTGCGCGCACGAAGTCGCCGCGCGAGGGTACTTTCCCGAAATAGGAAACCCCGGCACTGACGACGCGGCTCATCGGCCACCTCCCGCTGCCTGCTGCGCCGCTGCAGGCGTGGCTGCAGGTGCTGCGGCCGGCGCGGCGGTTGCCGCAGCAACAGGCGCGCCGCCTGCCACCTTCTCCGGCAACTGCAGACCGCGCTGCCAATCACTGCCATCCGAGCCGGCACCGGCGCGGCGTACAACCCGCATTTCCACCGTCACCGCGACGCCGTCGCCTTCCCAGGTGATGCGGCTGGAATCGTCAAGACGCTCGTACTGGCCTTCGGACATCAGGCGCTTGAAGCCATTGGAACCCGGCGCATTGAACACCTCCACCGTACGCCCGTCGCCGGTCACCGCCGAGATTTTCACCCCGGGGATCTGCCCGGCATTCGGGTACTGCATGGTGGTCCACTGTGGCGGGGTGTTGCGGTAGCGCAGCTGCTGACCATCGATTTCGATGGTGTATTCCACCGCGCCGGTAGCCGGCGATGGCAGCAGTTCGAAGATCGTCGTGTCCTGGGCCGCACCGGCCGCGGCACCGCTTACCCAGTTGCCATAGTTGGCAACCAGCTCCGCCGACAGATTGATGCCGATCCCGGCCCAACGACGCGCTTCCAACAAGGGCCCGCGCTGGATGACCAGGGCCCCCATCGCATCCTTGTTGAAGTTGGCGATGCTGCCGCTGGCGCCAAAAATAGCGCCGATGTCGCTGGCGGCGGCATCCACGTCCGAGTTCAGGTTGAACGGGTATTGCAGGCCAATGCGCGCCTTGAACGGATCATAGACCTGCGCCTTCCAGCTCTTGTTGACCTCGTCCTCGGTAGGCGGCACCAGGACGGTGAACGTCTGCGTCAGCGGCCGCAGCAACAAGGGCCGCAGTGCTTCGCGCTGTTTTTCATCCAGGCCATTGAGCACCTGCTCGTCCACCAGCGCCAAGGCGACGCTCAGCTCGGAGCCTTCGTTGCTGAAGGTGTCCTGCATCAGCTTGCGCGCGCCGACGCCGACGTCGCCCTGCGACTTGATGGCGTTCAAGCGCGCCCGCAGCTTGCCCAGCGTCTCGAAGTAAGCCGCAATCACCGCCGGTTGGTCGCCGCGCGGCATGGTCAAGCGTGCAATGCCCTCAAACGCCTTGCCAATCGGCCCGACCGGCGCTGCCGCAGCCGCAGCGGCCGGATCCTTGCGCAGGATGGTGCGCTGGAACCAGGCCACGAAGCCCTTGCCGGATTTGCTGGAACGCGCCTGCGCGGGCGGGTTGTCCCAGATGGTCTCTTCGTTGATCTTCTCCAGCAAGGTGCGCAGCGGCGAGTTGCTGGCGTCGCCAAGGCGATTGATGCGCGCGGTGGCTTCATCAAACGTATTGAACTCGGCAATGCTCAGGCCCTGGACGAACTTGCCCCACTCACGCGCGTATTCCTGCTTGTACAAAGTGACAAGCTCGCGCGAGACATGCTCGGGGCTTCCAGCCAGGGAGAGATCGCTCTGCTCGGTGGTACCCAGCACCCAGTCGGTGGTGCTTAGCTGGGTGTTGGCTGCTTCCTTGATGGCGTCCTGCACATAGTCTTCCCACGCCTTGCGGCTGAACGCACCGGAGATGGCGTAGCTGCCGTTGATCAGGCGCGCATTGCGCTCCTCGCCCACCAGCCCATCGACGGTTACCGTGCCGAAGCGTGCGCCTGCCCGTGCCTTGATCTGCGCGAACACCCGTTCCATCGCCGGCTGGCCCTTCATCACCTGCGACAGCGCCTGGCGCGAATCGGTGACCAGGGTGACCTTGTTCTGCACCTGCGGCCAGCCGGGCTTGCCCGCCTGTGCCACGTAGAAGGTCATCAATTTTTCGGCAGCCCGCACCATTTCCTCGCGGCTCATCTGGCCACGGTTGGCCTCCAGCCAGCTGCGCCAGAACAGCGTCAGCTGCTGCGACAGATGTGCGCCTTCCACATACTTAGGATTGCCCAGCATCAGATAGGTCTTGAGTGCGTTGTACGCATCGTTGGTGCTGGTGGGTGACGCGTTCTGATACAGCGTTTCGCTTTCCGCCGCGGTGGCATTGGCCTGACCGAGCTTGTCGCGTTCGGTAACCACCTGACCCAGATAATTTTCAAGATTGGAGACAGTCGGCGCCAACATCACCTGCTGCATGCCATGGTTGTACTCGCGCAGCAGCTTCTCGCGGATGGCATCGCCCTGGTACAGACCCAGGCTGGTGGTGATACCACCGTCCTTCTTGTAGCGGTCCAGCTGCTCCATCCGGTCCTGCAACAACAGCAGTGCATCAACGCGCGATTTCAGGTCCATGCGGTCCTTCTGGATGCGTACGGCCTGGTCGAGATCCTTGGTAGCGTTGGCCACCAGCTGCGCATTGGTCGTATAAGACCAGGTCCACAGGCCCAGGCCCAGCGCCAGCACACCCACCGCACCCAGGAACACGCCATAGCGCAGGCGATTCTGGTGCGGGCTTGCGTACTGCCGCACCAGCCCGCGGTCGGCAAAGATCACCTTGCGGAACAAATCCTTGAGGAAGAACGCGGTCTGCCCGCTCGGCGCCTCGTCCACGTTGGAACCGCGTTGCAGGCCGAACTGGCGGCCGACGCGTTCAGATGCGTGATGCACCGAGCGCCCTTCCTGCAGCGCGCTGCTGAAATAGAAGCCACGGAACACCGGCTTGAACTGGTAAGGGTTGTCTTCAAACAGCGTTGCGATGAAGGTACGCAAGGCCGGCTTGATGCCCACAAACTCCAATGGCAGCGACAGCAACCCGGGCGAAACCTCACGCCCGCGCTGCATTGCCATATGCGTCAGGCTCATTTCCTTGATGCCTTCGGCCAGCTCATCAAAGTGCGTATCGAAGGCGTTCAGCGCATCGCTCTGCTGCTGCACGTCCGCTGGCAAGGTGGCACCCCAGACGTTCTCGCGCTCACCCGGGTCAAGGTTGCCGAAGAATTCACTGAACCCGGCGATGAGATCGGCCTTGGTGAACAGCACATACACCGGCGCGAATACCTCCAGCTGCTCGGTGATTTCCTGCACCCGCTGGCGCAGGTTCTTGGCCAACTCCATCGCAAATTCGGGCTTGCTGCCAGACAGCTCGGCAATACTGACCGCAATGATCACCCCGTTGATGGGCGCGCGCGGACGGTTTTTCTTCAGCAAGCCAAGGAAAGTGAGCCATTCCATGCGGTCTTCGGTGCTTACCGAATAGCGACCTGCCGTATCCAGCACGATGCCATTGGTAGTGAAATACCAATCGCAGTTGCGGGTACCGCCAATGCCCTGGATGACATTGCTGCGATTGTCCTCGAACGGAAACTGCAATCCCGAGTTGAGAATCGCCGTACTTTTGCCCGCCGCAGGATTGCCGATGATCACGTACCACGGCAGCTCGTAGAGCGCGGCATTGCCCTTGAGCATGCCCATCCGCGAGGACTTGATCTGCTTGACCGCATCCAGCATGCGCTTGCGCAGGGCCTCGGTGTCAGCGCGCTGCGAGGGCTGCGCATTGGCCACGGCCTTGTCCGCTTCACCCTGCACCATCGCCTCGACGCGCCGTGCTGCCCGCCGCGCCATGATCCGTTTGATGATCCACACGATCAATGCAACAACCAGCAACGCCGCCAATACGATCGCTGCCCAGATGCCAATCTGCCTGGCCTCCGCTTCGCCATACTTGGCCAGCCCAGCGGCGCCGATAAGACCGATCACCATCCAAAGGCGATAGTCGCGCAGGTAGTAGCTGAAATTACTAAAACTCATGCAGGAATCCAGGGTTTAGTTGACTGCTGGCATTTCAGCCACCAAGGTCGGGGAAGGAAGCGGCTCTACGAGACCAAACAGACGTTGTTGCGCGTCGGCAACGCCCAGCAGCAGCACCGGCTCGGGCTGCCGCTGCAGCTGTGCATACGCCAATGCCAGCTGGGCGACAGGCAACACCGGGCCAAGCTCACCAGAACACAGCGCCAGGGCAAGACTTTGTGAACTGAAGTCCAGATCAGGGTTGATGGCAGCGGTTACCGCTGCGGTATCAACGATGGACGCAGGCCGTTGGTCGGTGTCATGCAGCACAAACTGCAGCCGCGAAACATCTGCAAGCAACGGCTGCAACCACTGCTGGGCTGCCGCTGCGAGCTGCCGACGGACTTCGGCCGGGCGGCTGCCATAGGCAGCGTCCAGCCGTTCAAGCTGCGGCCGCCACAAACGCCCGGAGCCCTCGCCTGCCAGCGCGAGGCTGGACAACAGCACGCCTGCTGCACCTTCGCCGGGCACGTAACCCTCGGCCTGTTGTGCGCTCGCCAACAGCCCGCGCGCCATCCAGGCGTTGATGACCGCAGCGTCAATGGCCGAATAACAGGAAACCAGCAGATGCCAGCGCGCCGGACCCGTGTTCAGAGCATCAACAACACGCTGCAGATGCGTCCATACATCACCGGGACGTTCGAACACGCTTACGCGTACATCAAACCGGCGCGCATCCAGACCGGCGTGCACGGCCTGTTCCTGCAGCCACGCCTGCGCCCAGTGACGCAAACCATCCGACCACTGCGGCGAAACTATCAGCTCAACACTGAGAATATTCTCAACCCGCTCTTCCTCGCGGCGACGAAGGCCGGCCACCACCACTTCTTCACCAGCAACCACTGTCGGCATCACCGCATAGGCCGCGTCCAGCAGTTGCTCCAGAACCGGTTGCAACAATGCCATCGCGCGCCGCTCATGTGCTGCGGTGTCGATATCGCCTTCGCGCTCGGACAGCACCATCCATTCGTCAAGATCGGCAGCTGCACTGACACGTATCGGAAGATTGTTGGCATCGCGGAAGCGATTATCCAGCTGCGGCCGCGGCGGTGCTGACGCAACAGCCAACAGTGCACCAGCGTCTGCCGCTGCACCCAGACGGATGCTTGCTGCGCTCAGCGCAACTGACGGTACCGCGCCAGCAGTGGACGCCACCGTCGCAGCCGGCTTTGCCTGGTCATTGTCTGCACTTGCTTCAACAAGCTTGCCCGCACCACGCACGAGCGCGCCGCGCAGCATGTAGCCCGCGCCACTCAGGCCCACCGGCAATACGCCAAGATAGGCCAGCATCTGCATGCCGCTAGGGGTAGTGCCACTACTACGCCAATACATGATGGCTGCCGCCCAAGTGGCGACAAAAACCATCAGTACGCTCCCCGCGTTCTTCAACCATCCTGCCATCAGTCGCCGTGCTCCATGCCTGCTCCTGTACTGCGTGTCGCAATCAGCCCAACCCAGTGCTGCTCTGTGTTGCCATCAATGTGGCACCACACGCAGTGCGATCTCCGTCACGTGCAACAGGCTGCCCATCGATCACGACGGTAGCGTCACCACTGATGATTGAAGTTGGCCCGTGCACCGCACAGATTGCGCGGTCCCCAATGCGGGAAACTGGTTTGCCATTGACGTCGGTCTGACCAGTGCCAGACACCACGCTACCGCCATGACTCAATTTGTCGCCGACAACGATAAACGGTCGTGCCATGCATCATGCTCCTTGATTCGCCGTGACCCGGCCTTTCCATCGCCCCTGTCCAACGGCGACCCGAGTCATCACCGGCTTACGATACCAGCACTTGCTGGCGCTTATAAGCCTTGGCGGCGCAGTTCATCACGCTTTGCGTTGCGTGCTGCCCTGCAGCGATCCGTTACTTCAACATGCACATAGTCCTTCAGGCTGCGCCAATTGCCGCCCCAATCCAGCCCCGCCTGTTCAGCAAGTTCGCCATAGAGAAAATAGCCGCGCCGGGTCCACGGATCTTCCATGTCCCATTGCAGACGCCCGTCACGAATTGGCGCGCTATCCACGCCCAACCCGTATTGATGGCAGCTCTGCCAGGCACCTGCACGGGTTGCCTTGCCGCCCGCCATCAACTCCGCCTGGCGCTCTGGGCTTCGATAGCCTTCGATCAACACCATCTCGTAACCATACTGGCGACGCATCACTTCGTAGATAGCCAGAACGCGTTGCTGCAGATCCGGATCAATCTGATTCCATTTGCGATCAGCTGTAACTATTTCTGGACGCAGGCGGCGTATCTCGGTGGTGGTGAACACTTCCGGCGGCGGCGCAGGTGGCGGCGTCAGCCGTTCACCGCGCAACAATTGCGCAACCATCGAGCCCGACTCGGCAAGATCATCACCGCGGAAATCAGACAGCACCACGGTCTGCCGTGACATCAAAATCACCAACGGAGGAATGCACAGCAAGCCTATCGCGACCGCCAACACAGGCCAGTGACGACGCAGCGCAGCACGCACACTCACAACCTCTTCACGAACCCCACTGCGCACACGCGCAGCGCCCTGCCCCGCGCGATCGCCCGCACGCCCAGCGCGCTGCCGCGCCGCAGTCCAACGCGCCTGCAGGCGCGCAAACACCGGACCCAGGGACTCAGGAAACAACAACCCCCAACAGAGCAACGCGACAAGCAACAACAGCACAATGGCTACAACGAGAATTACAGTCACCGGTCCTCCATGACGACCAAGCTGGTTGACGCATCGAAAGGCTTACTCTACAAATGCGCGTATTCGTTTCGGCACTAGCCGACTCAAACCAAGGGCTGGAAGCACTTGAATAATGGCGGAATCAATCGGCCGAGTCTGCTCTCAGGGGGAGCGCAGAACAACGGCCCGGCACCGAACACGGGCCGCATTCTCGCAGACATGGAAGGTCGACAGGTTGCCGCATCATCGCGCGCCACCAAAGACCGGCCAGTTCACAGCCGGCGCGTCTGGCTATGGGCTGGCGCATGCTGCGCACTTCTACTGGCATTCACTACAGCAACGCTGTGGTGGTTCTCAAGCAGTGCATCGCAGGATAGCGCGGAGTACTCGTTGAACCCGGATGCAAATCCAGATTCGTCTGGAAGTGCAACAGGCCACCCAGATGCACCATCAGCAGCCCCGAACGACGGCGCTGCGATGATTGTGGATGCACCGGAAACCGCCGACGCCAAGAGCCGCAATGCTGCAGCAGCGCCGCAGGCTACCAACGCGGCCAATGCCGCTCCTGCGCCTGCCGCTACGGCAAGAGATGCTCGTGCGCAACGCGCAACCGCATCGGCGCGCCCCGCAGCAACAGGCCGAGGCCAGGACGAGAACCTGCTTGGCACATTGCTGGGCATCATCAAGGAAGAGGAAAGCAAGAAGAAGAAAGCTGCAGCGGCCTCGCAGCCTCAGACCATGGATGATCTGATCGCAAAGATTGAAGCAGACGACAAGAAGCGTGCCGATGACGAACGCGTCGCGTTCGAACAGGTGGGAACGCGGAGAACTGCTTCAACCGAATCCACCATCCAAACGCAGCTGCGCGCGTGCCCTGGTGCGAACACCACCAAGGGCCTGGAGTGCCGCGCGAAGATCTGTGCTGGTGTACGCGGGAAGGATCCTGCCTGCCCGGCGATGTGATGAGCATCGATTTCGGCACCGCGCTTATCGAGAACGTTCGACGCTTCCATGAAAATAAGAACTACGCTTCTGCTGTGCAATGCGCTGATCTGCGTGAGTTTCGCTACCGACTGCCATGCGCAACCCGTAGAGACAACGGCGAAATCAAGCCCAGCCGAAATTCAAAGGAAAGTTGAAGCTCTTAAAGCTAAAACCTTGATGGACTTGGTCAGCATCAAAGGCGGGACGTTCATGATGGGAGACTTTGGACCCATTGACCCCCGCGCAAGCATGCCCTACTCAGGCGATCAAAACGACGACGTGCTTCACGAAGTTACGCTGAGTGACTACTCACTAGGAGCTTATAAAGTTACCTATGAAGACTTCGATGTTTTTACCGAAGCAACCGGAAGGGAAAAAATTGCCCAGCAAGAAATGGATCCCCCTTACCGCACCCTACCAAATATTGCAGCAGGCGTAGATTGGCAAGGAGCAAAGAATTATTGCCAGTGGATCGGGCAACAAGTAAGAATACCCATGGACTTACCCACCGAAGCGCAATGGGAATATGCTGCAAGAAATCGCGGAAAGATGATTGTATGGCCGACCGACACAGGGGTCGTTGAAAACGGGCGAAATGTTGCGAATTTCGCTCACTATGCCGAATTTAGCAGCCAGCATAAATAAACAGGCGATTCCTCCTCGATAGGTTTGTTCCCCGCAACTCCTTTGGGCTTGTATGACCTGATAGACCATGGGTTCGAGTGGGTAGGAGATTGGTACTCCCCGAACTATGAGCCTTCGAAAGCCATCAATCCTACCGGACCCACATCGGGGTCCGAAAGAGTCCAGCGTAGTCATTCAAGCCATGGCGGGGACACACTAGCCATAGTTTCAATGACAATTACACGCTTCCATTCCAACCCTTCTCCGCCACCTCAACAATCGGCGCTCTTCGAAAATTCAACAATCCCCGTGAATCAGAACAGTTCGAATACGTTTAGATGTGTATCGCTGGATAACTAGACGTTAGGTATTGCCAACTCCCCGCGGCTCGATGCCAGGCTGATTTAGAGGTTTCCGATCCGCGGTACTGACGGAACTCAGCGTGCGTCGGCCCGCGAAGACCTTCATGAGGCCTCTCGGTGTTGTAGTCGACCAACCACTGTTTTGCCGATTCGCCTACTTCTCGGAAATTGCGGAAGCCGTACATATCCAAAACGCGCCGACAGACCCTGCCATTGAAGCGTTCGATGAAACGGCTATGCATCGGCCGTCCTGGCTCAATGAAATCAGTGCGATGTTCTTGCGCTCAGCCCATTCCGCCAACGCCAAAACGATGAACTCTGGACCGGTGTCTAGTCGAAGTCTTTGCCGGATAGCCATGCTACGCAGTAGTTCGCTCCAGGGTGCATCACCCTGGTAGCAGATAGGTTTGCCGAGCCCGAGCAAGACAAGAAAGGCCCTATACCTCTTATTTACGGTCTGGAGTTCCATGCCGCCGCTGCCGCTCACGATGAAGCTCTCTCATTCGTGCCACCACATCCGGTCGTTCGCCAAACTGGTCGATATAGTCAGGCTCTTCCCAGCGCCCCTTATCATCTGGATCGAACCCACTGTCCGCAACAGTGGCGGGGGAAAAACGGGGCACCGCGCATGTCGCCATAACCAACCAACGAGTCAGTGCCAACATCCCATACCAAGGAAACAGAATATACCTCAAAGGAAATAGCGACCGACCGAGCAAGAAACACGTCCAGCGATAGGAGTTTTTGAAGCTGTTTTTCATCGACAGAGTAATCACCCTATCCGATTCGTGAGAAACAGCACGATCGGGCCCGCCTTCCATATACCTATTGATGAATTCCCACCGCCCGCGCACTCGCATAGGGTCATCAGTAAAAGTACCTACAGTAAACGTATCCGTGATGATCCCATTCCTATTTAAAATATGGCAACGAAGGTCGCACAGACTTTTGTTCTGGGTTCCCCATCCCACAAAGAAGAACAGGCGATTGCTTCCCCACGGAACAACGACCTCACCGGTGCCGCCGTTATTCCTAAAAATATGAATTTTTCTTGTCAATCTATTGAATCTAACAGGATAGTATCGATATGCAAAGAAATCGTACTTCAACACCAAGTTCCAAAAAAATAGTATCAAGCCGCCCATTAATAGTAGAAATAAAACTACAGCCAAAAAATCAGCCCATGTCGGACTCGCTGGAAAGACTGAAACGACAGCGCAAATAGCGATAACTACGCAAAGAAAGCTAAAAGCGCCTGTTACTAACGTAGGTATAAAACCTTTCATTGAAAAAGTTCGATCTACGAACTCCGCATAAGTTGAGTTAAGGGATACCAGTGAAGCGGAATCATCTGGATGCAGATCACCCCTCGCGCCCAGAGCGAGATGCTCTGTCTTTTCGCGATTGACGAGCCCTCTCTCAACCTCAAACTTTGGATGCCAACCTGTCAGCATATCAACCTACCCAATTGAGCAAACACGCTTCCGGTATATAGATTTAGTACTCATAACCGCTAATACAAAACTATTTCGCGTCAATCTTGATAATCATCCGTCGGACGCCAATCACCAATGAAGCATTGCCTCACCCGCGATTCAATGCAGAAAACCAGGGTGGCACTCCGAGCACCGCAAACATCATGAACACAATTACCGTGCAAATCGCGCCAAGCACGAGCCAACGACGGTTCAAATATCCAAGCTTACCGGTATAGGCGAGGCGCTCCGAATCTGTGCGTTCTCTCACACGGAACGAACTACTAAAATTGGCTGCAGACATTTCGGCCTGGATATCCTGCGGCCAGTCGGGCTTTGGAGCAACTCGGAAAATCCAGAACCCCGCTCGTTCGAACCAATACATTAGCGCGCCAACCACATGGACATAGACCATCGGGAACACACCTGGCTTGACCCGATGTCGATCATCAATCAAATCACCAAATAGCCTTCTGTCCAACAATGCGAAATCCGCGCGGGCATCGTCGGTCGGCGGCATTGGGTCTGCCGCAGGCAGATCCTCCAGATCGCCATCC
The DNA here is from genome assembly GCF_056756175.1 of Stenotrophomonas sp. STEN240. Taxonomy (NCBI): domain Bacteria; kingdom Pseudomonadati; phylum Pseudomonadota; class Gammaproteobacteria; order Lysobacterales; family Lysobacteraceae; genus Stenotrophomonas; species Stenotrophomonas sp. STEN240. The sequence continues at coordinate 103,350 of NZ_JBRRBO010000002.1, forward strand.
ATATAGGCGCGAATGAACTCCCAGACCATCTCCGGTGCTCGATAGTCGCGATACGGCTGCGCCAGAGGTACGTACGATCGGATAGACCGGTTGGAGGCATCCATATCGACTACGGCAAGCACATATCCGGTAGCGGCACCGGCCACGCTATAGCTTCGGGAGACCATCGAGACAGGATGCGCCTTATCGTATTCAAGAGCGACCCATCCTGCTTTAGGTCCTATCCAACAATAGAACTTTCTTAGCCTTCTGCTCAGCACCACCGGGGGCGAAAGAGTGCGCCTGACGGACGTAACGGACCATGCGATGAACATCCCAGAGATCAGGAGAAGGACCGCGTATGCACCAGCAAGGTGAGGCCAGAAATCTTCGCGAGAAAGTACCCCGCCTAACGCGACGTCGGCAAGCACCATGCTAATGCCTGCGCATCCGATCACCAAACCCAAAACGAACGCGAATCCGCGGGTGGAGGCTGAGTTGGTCAACGAGAAGACCACAAACGAATCGTTGATGGATTGAATGGCCTTCACGGAGGCTGGCTTGAGGCGCTGCGCCTCGTCGGAGGCATTCAACAGCATCCCCCAACCACCACTCTTCGCGGGAAGTTCAGCCATCCCAGACAATAAATCACTGGCAAACAGTTTCATTCACTTCGCTCCCTCGATTTTTTTTAAATCAAGACCACCGAAGGACTGCGGACCCTTGGATAGCAGTTGCTGGCAGGCGCCTTAATCACGGGGAGTCTCCAGTTGGAAATTGGTTATCGCGACACAAGACGAACAGTGCCAAATTCACTTAAGGGATTTTCTGCCACCCTCGTTAGACATATGGATCGCCGTAGCGGTCGCATCGTCGAATGGACCAGCGCCAACTGAGAGCTTGACAATTTCTGGCCACGTCGGCCTCCGTTTCATTCTAAAACTAATGTAGCGACACATCCCTGCATATGCAGTGATAGGGAACGCAACCAGCGCCATCAACCCCAGAATCCAGACCAGCGGGCCCTTACGCCAGTTCGCCCCACACCCAGGACCTATGAGCGGCTGCCCAATGGTGACTGACTCCCAGAACCCAGTACCAAAATCCCTAAAACGGTATTCATCCGGCGTCCAAACAGGCCCGCGTCTCTCCATTAACCTGCGAATATACTCCCAACGCTCAATTGCGCCACTAGTATCGCCGTAACCGAACGTAGGCCCGACGCCAACGCGCTGGATCTCGACAGCTCCTCCGGGCTCATTCTTGATCGAAAGCACCAACGAACACTCACGCCTTGGAATCTGACCCGTGAAGATGGTGAAGGAAACAACTTCAGCCTCAACACAATCCCAATCAAAGGACTGCACTTCGCTTTTTGGCCGACCAAATATATTCCATCCCCATTCCCACCAAGGCAGACCTATTGACTTGAAGATATGAATCTTCGCGGATGAGCGATCAAAAAGCACTGGCTCATACCGATAACCCACCCAGTCAATCTGGATAAACAGCAGGGCAATAAAAAAAAGAAATAGCTGAGGTAAGATCAACCAAGATGATCCTAGTCTTACTGATGCATAAATACCAAGAGCCACCCCTACCAATCCGAGAAATCCTCCACTGCTCAGGTACCCGCGCATCAAGCCAACTTGATCGACGAAAGACAAGCCATTCTCATAGACCTCGATCACGGCACCGTGAGTGGTCGCAGTAGCGGATGCTCGATTAGTGCGCGACGGAAGGTGCACTATCGACGTGCGACTAGATTCATCAGTATTCATTTTACTTTCAATAAAAAAATAATCATCGGATACCTCAGGAACTACAAATCAGTCCGTTTCCCAGACCTCACCTCGCGCTATCGGCTCTTCGCCCCCATTTTCATGCAAAGAATAAATCAACCTCACTACGTTAAACTTATCTGGAACAGCCTGCCTGATCGACGCAAGTTGAACTGCCCCGTTCTCTGCATCCTTCTGAAAAACCAATGGCGCTGTAACACTACTACCAAAATTGACACCCGACATCACGCGTTCAACTGCAAGATTTGGCATGGCTTCATATCCCTCAAGGCGATAGTGCACCTCCTGCTCTGCCGGCTTGAAATTGCCAACGGTTATCGTCGCGAGGATCACATCTTTGCTGAGGACGTTGTCCTCCCAGTTGTCAATAACTGCTGATATACCAAGCGCAAGGGCTCCAAGAGCAAGCATCTCGTCATTAACTCCCTGTCCTGACCAAACATCCTCGTCAACCATTGGGGGCCCACCGAACCGCCCCTCGGTCCTTTCATGTTTACCAAAAAAAGACCGATCCAAGAATTTTTCATTCTCATCGTGCTCAAGGCTCGCTGCATACAATGCCCATGCGATACCAATGATCAGTAATACCACGCCGATTCCGGTAAGACTCGCGCCCAATAATGCGCCTAACGAACTCCTCAGCGCCACGCCACCCAAAATTCGCAGAGCAACTTGCTGCCCGACCCTAGCTGCCACAGCTGCCTTCCAAGTAAGGAATGAACCTCCCATAACTGCGAAACCAGAAGCAAAAAGAAGCGTACCCGCAACAACATAGTTGTGCGCTGCCGCAACCTCTCCTTTCGACTGGGTTCTGATCGCGCTGATATAGGCGGAAATTCCGCTCATACATGCACCGACACCCGCCGACATCCCTGCCAGAAACCGAAGCATGAGAGCTCTATTAACATTTACAGCAAGTACAGAAGCCCCCACCGGCGCAGCCTGGCGCCCTGCCGTTTGGAATGCAAAAGCACCGATTTCGAGCATACCACTAACAGTTCCCGAGATACCCCCGACAACATTCACCGCAGCGTCAGCAAAATTGAATCCAGATGTTATACCGATCTTCTGGATCGCATCCCAAAACTGACGCACTGAAAGAATCGCGCCTAACATAGAGAATCCAACCTCTCTGTTAACAAACGCTCCCCACGCACGCGGGCGGTAGATCGAGTTGCCCTTAACTAGTCGTGATGCAACGTCCGTGGGCAGTTCCACAAAGCCTTGCGCCTGACCAATGTTATACAACTGAATCGTCCCCTGCTTTCCCTTCACCTTGGTCAATAGCTCTTTTTCGACAATAAGCGGAACTGTAATCTCCGCCTGAAATCCGGGGTGCCTACTTAGCTTCTCTAGCACTTTCTTCGAACTGGCATTGGCCTGCCGCGACGCCGTTCTATCACCAACTTTGCGCCCACTCATTTCAAAGGTGCCAGCCGAAGCTGGATTGCCCGAAGCAATCGCATCAAGGTACTCACCAACTTTCATTTTTACGTTGACGGAATAATGCTGCTTTTCTGCGTCAATAAAGTCCCATAGCGCTGCTGCTCTAACCCAGACGATTTCGCGCTGCGATATCTGCTCTATAGCGGCAGCCGCAGCCGCCCCGCCCTTTCCTGCCGAGGCTTTCAACGCGCGAGTTTTACCTTCATTAGCAACTTGCTGCATCCCGGTCACCAAGCTTTCTGCGGCCGTCACCGCAGATTGTTGGTAGGTTCGGAATTGCTGCCACCACGATGTCGGCAGCATTCCGCCACCAACGATAGCAGAGTAGACGGTACCTGCATTTCCCGGCGAAACCGCGCTCCCGAGCAGATCAAAGCCAGTGAGCAACGCACCCGCAAACCAGTTTTTTGGGTCGGATGGATCGAGCTCGAAAAGTTCATTCAATAGCTTGTATGAACTCTCTGAAACGGCACCACCGCCATACAATGACTCCGCGGCCCGAAGTCGCGCTACCGCATCGATAACCGATTGTGCAACTTGGATCCCGTCCTTTGGCTTGCCCGGAGAAAAGCCCACGCCGAAGTCATTTGCAAAAATAATCTCCGGCCAGGCTCCTCTTGCGAACTTTACCAAGTCATCATCAATTTTTTTTATTGTACTTTGCCACGCATTTTCTTGCGCCGTGTAAAGTGAATTAAAGGCACCGAGTGCACTAACATCAAGTCGCTCGCGGTACCGACTTAATTTCCGCCCTGCTCTTATTCCGCCATGATAGCTAGCATTGGCAGCATAGTATTCATCCGAAAGCTGCAAAGACCCTAGCCGCTCAGATTTCCAATTTGGATCGTAATCGCGAGGCTCCAGTGTCTCCGAGAATTTAGAAACAGTCATTCGCGGCTTTCCCGATGCAGCATCCGAAAAAGGGACCCAACGCGCCCGATGGTAGACGTTCAATCCCCTTTCATTCTTGAGCGGTTGATTGATATAACGACCGTAGCGACGTTGAAAATCTGATTCCGTTAGCAGCCCCACCCCCTGAGTGTGCATCTTGTCACCCGCAACCCTTAGGGTGTCTGCGGTCTGCTTACCTTCCCACTCGGCCCGCTGATGAACCCAAGCCTCGATATACGTAACATGAGTAGCGGACTGACGTTTCCAGCCCCGAAGCCTGTCGATACCCTTACCTTCAACGGTAGCGCCACCTGCTTTCCATTCGTCATACCTTTGCTGCGCCATGAACCGCAAGGCATTGTGATCATCAGCCAGCCCAACCGGATCAGGTATAACCAGCACGACACCTTGCTTAGACGGCACACCGCTCGACGCCACTGCCATTTCCGTAGCCAATGTCGCTCGTAGCGCTGACAAATCCAACACGGCCCTGGGACTGAATTCATGCAGACGCTTTTGAAAGCCAGGAGAAGTAAAATCAGCTACGCCACGAAGCGAATCTTCAGTGACCCTCATACCAAATGAGACGGTTTTTCCGGAGCCGACATCGCCTCTAGCAGCCGCCGCCACGTCTAGCTCAGTCATTCTCAGCATCCGGCAGCCTTCCGCATTACTCTCATAGCGCTGTCGAACTTCTTTTGACCAGCGATGTTGGCTAAAAGCAATCCATACCTTATCTAATGTCGCATCCAGGGTAATGAAACGCGGCTTCAAGTTGCTATGCCCTTCTCGGCGGCATTTGGTCAGAAGTTCACCGTCTGGGGAATCTGGAAGCACGTCTACCGGGGTCCTGTTGAGCATTCCATCCACACCGACTACATACGCATCCCACGTATTGTCAGGCTTATAGATGTACAGGTAACCTGTCTGCAAGGTACGCATGTAGTACCAAGTGGCGGTTTCGTCGACTGCATTAAGTGCCGCGCCAAGTCTGGTAACCTCTGCGGACGCAAGCGGATCAGAAGCGAGCCAAGTGGTCATGTAATTTGGCGCAGGAGCGAAGCAGACTGGCAGAATTGCCAGGCCGATTTTGTCTGTGCAGTTGCGACACTTTCCTGGCATCTCACCCTTGGCATTCGCTGCAGCGCGTATAGCGCCGGAAAGATTTTGCGATCCCTGCTTCTCAGTCATGACGAAATTCCTGCCCTAGGCTGTTCTTCTCCGCAAAGTCGCGGATTTCTTGCAATTGAATATTTTCCAGACGAGCCATACGTGATGCAAAACATCCGATCTGCTTCGCGCCATCTAAAATGGCCTGAGAAACATATGGATATTTGAGGAAGTCCGACCCCAACAAAAAAAAGCATGACGCGTAGACAAGACAATCCTCTTGCGACACCAAACCTTTGGATTGTGCCTCCATCAATGCAGCATCCAGCTGTTGGTCATCTAGCAACCGGTCGCCCCTCCACGTTTTTGCCTGATGACGCAACTGCTGCAACCACGCCACCCGCTCCAACGCCTTCAGCTGACCTACGGATAGTTTGAAATCCTCGACAGCCACGTGATCTCGCGGCATTCCCTTCATCACCTGAAAACGACCATGTGTATCGAGAAACAACCATTTTGATAGTGGTGCAATCAACGCTGCGCGTTGCTTCAGGTCAAGAATGCTTTCAAGCCGAGCCATAACTCGAGGGTCAAAGTAACGAAAGTACAGCGATTGCTCACCAGATCGAACGATGGTGGCATTCCGGCTCAGCGCTCTAGCCAAAGCAGCCCCATCATTTTTAGCGTTGATAGGAATAGGTAGCCATGCGCAAACCGATCTTGCCCCCCTACTTTCCTTCATGCCTGCTACGCACTCCCGAGCAGCGATTGTCAGAGATGCACTTACTACTCGCTCTCTATTCCGCTCATCATCAACCCAAAGGAGGTACGGTAGTTTGTTAGCATCAATATCTGGGTGCCCAATTTTAAGAAAAATTGGCGAGGCATCACTTGGAAGGTGCGGAGCCAATTCGCACCAAGGGTCTCTTATTGCTGGATCAATCAGCACCGCAAGGGTATGGGTCTTGGACAGATCGAGTTCAAGCCTAAGCGCCAACGTTGCCTGCTCAGCAATCTCTTCGGGGGAACATAGAGCGAAACTCATACCAAAGCTGCGCCCGAAATGGCTGCTTCACGAATTCGCTCAGCACACCCTTTACCTTGACCGCTTGGCACCTCTGCCATCGCGCTCACGCCCGCAGGCCCCACCCAATCCCTCTGGCTCGCCTTGAACTCAATCTTCCCGGGCGCACCCAGCTCGATGTTGTCGCCTTCAATCCGAATGTAAGCACCGGCCGCAGTAGCCAGCAGATGCTTGCTCGGCGCCGCCATCTCGATATCGGCTTCGGTGCTGGCAATGCGGACATTGGTTTTCGCGGCGATCGTGGCTTGGTTCTTGTGCGCGCGAGCGCTCACCTTGCCTTGTGCTGCGTGCAGGGCGATTCCGCGCTCCTGATTCGGGCTGTCTTTGCTGGCTTCGCTGCCCACCGTGTACAGCACCAAGCCTTGGGCGACAGCCAGGCTGAGTGAACCTTGGGTCATCCAGTTCAGGGCAACGCCGCTGCTGAGCAAGGTGTGGGTGCCGCTTACCCAGGCCTGATCAGCCGGGGTCAGGCTCATTACGCCTGCTACGCCGCTGCCAAGTAATACCGGCGCGCTCCAGCCGGGTGCTTCGCCATCGCCGCCACTGATGCTGCCAGCGCTGCCGCTGTGCGTTGCTTTCAGTTGTTCCTGCAGTTCGGTCAGGGTTTGATCGATAGGCAGTTCGGCGGGATCTTTGGGTAGCTGCGCGGTTTGATCTGCTGCCGAATCGGCAAGGCTTTTGAGCAGGTCGTGGCCTTGCTGCAGCTGTGCGATGGCCTGCGGCGCCGCCATCTGCGGCGTACCTTCTTCGGTGGTCAGCAGCAAGCCGCGACCGGCGCGCAGGCTGCCGTGTGCCTGTGTGGAAAGCTCTACGCCGAAGCCGCGTTCGCCGTCACGCACATTGTCGCTGCCACCTTTCAGGTGACCGAGGGTCAAGGTGGTTTCGTGTTGCGTGGTAGACAGTTGGGCACGGCCTTGTCCAGGCGTGTCGTCGAAGCGCAGCTGCTGGTAGCCACCGGTGCCGCTTTGGCTCTCTGCCAGCGCCTGGCTCTTGAAGCCGGTATACACCGCTGCGTGATCGTTGCCCTCGAACCATGCGGCGGCATTGCCGGTGGCGTTTGCGCCGGCGCTGTTGAGCTGATTGTGTTGTGCATCCTGTTGGCCGCGGCCGTTGTAGAGCGCGCCGACTATCACCGGCCGGTCGATGTCGCCTTCAAGGAAGGCAACCAGCACTTCCTGACCACGCCGTGGCAACACCACGCCGCCCCAATTGTCTCCCGCCCACGGTGCCATCACGCGCACCCAGGTCCACGCCTTGCCATCGGCGGGCGCGTTATCGTCGCCGGCCGGGTGCGCCAGGCCATTGCTGGCGTTGCCGCCGCGCTGCCACGGGAATTGCACTTTGATGCGGTGGTCGCGATCAGAGAGCAAGGGATCGCCATCGCTGACCACAATCGCGCTCAGGGTGCCGGTAATGCTGGGCCGTGGGTGCAGGTGCACGCCGTGGCCGTCTTCGGTCTGCGGGCGGTAGATGACCTCGGCCGGAATCACCGCAAACTGGTTGTCGTAGAAGCCGGTGTCGATGTCGTTGCGCGCTGTCCCATTGCTGATGCCAGCCAGGGCGGTCGGCAGGGTCAGCGAGCGCTGATTGATTGGGCCCAGCGTCTGCTCCAGCGCATCGAATACCTCGGCGTCGAGGTTGTTGCGCGCCTGGTGACGTACCGAAATGCAAAGGAAACCGGCGTCGCCGGCCACTTGCGGATGCTGCGACAACGCGAGCTTCGCACCGGGCGCGAGCGCACGCCATTGGCCAGCGCCTTCGATCAGGTGCGAGCGCACTCGCAACGCGTCCAAATGCTGCTGCGCACGACGTTGGCCGCGGGCGTTGTCCTGCCAGCCATATGGCCCGCTGGTGTCCTGGTCGACGATACCAAGCCCGCTGCCCTGCTCTACCTCAGCGCTGGCTTGCCGCCGTTCCAGGCTGCGGTAGTCCCAGGTGGCGCGCTCCACCTTTGGCGTGCACCAGCTGCGCCGCTCCTGCCATTGCTGGATGCTGTCACTGCGCTCGGTTTCATCGCTGCGGTGAAAACGCACGCTACCCAGATCGGCGACGTCGTGGCTGTGGTCGGCAAGCACCAGGGTGTGCTTGCCGAAGGCGGATGCATCGGCATCGCCTTCGTGTTCGAACCAATAGAAGATGCCTTCTTCGGCCAGCAGACGCTGTACGAAAGCCAGGTCACTTTCCTGGTACTGCGTGGTCAAGCTGCGCTTGGCGTATTGGCTGGCATCGTTCAGCAGCCAGCGCCACTCCGGTGCCACGCCTTCGTAGTCCGCGAAGATGTCTTCGACAATCTCGACCGCGGTTTTGTCGTGGAACACATAGCTGTCCACGCGCTGTGACAGAAACGCCAGCCATGGTTGCAGGCGCAGGCGATAACGCGCGAGCCCACCGTTGCTGCCGATCCGCTCGGCAGCGGTGATGCGTCCGTGCAAGGGTCGATGGCTGCCGTCTGCCTGGTGCAATTGCAGCAGTGCAGCCTGGCCGATCAGCGGCTGCAGCTGCAGGCCCGCATCAACCGACAGCGCAGTGATCGTCCATTGAAAGCCGATGCCGTCGATCTGCTCGACGCCATCCAGGGTTTCGGCAATCAGCACCTCGCTGCCCAGCGCGGTATGCAGCCGCAGGAAGCGTTGTGTCTGTGCCGGCCCGGACAGGGCTGCCAATACGTTGTCTACCAAATCCATGGTGTTGATCTGCCTTCATGGAGCGCAGTGCGCACTACGCTTCGGACTGAAAACGGTTGATGCAAACGTTTGTTACCGCCATTCCCGGTGCCCGCCGGCACCGGGGTGACGTTGTCACCTGAAGATCAAGCGCTCTGCACGATTTCCTCAAGGCGCAGGCGAACGCCTTCGCTGATATGCAGGCGGTAGTCACGGCCGCCGGCGGCAATCAGCACTTCACGCACGTTGCTCACCAGCTGCGGCTTGCCAACCGGCGCACTGTCCATGTGGATACGCCAAGAGCCGCGGCTGATCTGTGCGGCCACATTGCGTGCGTCCTGCCGTGCAGCCGGCACGGCGCTGTCCAGCAGTTCGATGATGTGCTCAGGACGCAGGCGGTTCCAGGCGCGTACGCGGTCCAGGTCGCGCCCCAGCCCCAGCTCCAGGCTGTCGCAGTGGCTCAGTGCTGCTTTGCGGTCAAATCCGTAGAAATCCATGTTGTTCTCCTTCGTCCGTAATCAAGAAACTTTGTATTTGAAGTCGCCCTTCTTGCCGGCGCTGACTTTGATGCTGTTGATACGCGTGCCTTCGGCCATGGCCGTCAACACGTTCTCTGCGATCTCCGGCAACAAGGTGCCGTTGAGGATGTGGTCCACGTTGCGCGCACCCGAATCCACTTCGGTGCAACGCGCCAGCACGGCTTCAACCAAGCCGTCATCCCAGCTGAAAGCGGCCTTGTGGTTGGCGCTGACGCGGTCACGTATGCGGCCAAGCTTGAGGGTAATGATGCGCACCAGCACGTCGTCGCTGATCGGGTAGTAAGGCACCACTTTCAAGCGGCCGAGGAAGGCAGGCTTGAAGGTGCGCATCAGGATCGGGCGCAGCGCTTCGGCAAGCGCGTCCGCAGCGGGGATCTCCTCGGCCGGCTTGTTGAGGCAGGACTGCATGATCTGCGAGGAGCCGATGTTGGAAGTGAGGATGATCAAGGTATTGCGGAAGTCGATCTCGCGCCCTTCGGCATCGTCCATCACGCCCTTGTCGAACACCTGGAAGAACATTTCCAGAACATCCGGGTGCGCCTTCTCAACTTCGTCCAGCAGTACCACGCTGTAGGGGTTTCGGCGCACAGCCTCGGTCAGCACGCCACCTTCACCGTAGCCCACATAGCCCGGAGGTGAGCCCTTCAGACCAGACACGCTATGCGCTTCCTGGTACTCGCTCATATTGATGGTGATCAACTTGCGCTCACCGCCATAGAGGATGTCGGCCAGCGCCAAGGCGGTCTCGGTCTTGCCCACGCCCGATGGCCCAACGAACATGAACACACCGCGCGGCTTGTTCGGGTCTTCCAGCTTGGCGGTTGCAGTACGCACACGCTGGGCGATGGCATCGAGCGCGTGGTCCTGGCCGATGACACGTTCTTCCAGCAGCGTGCCAAGCGAGCGGATGGTGCGGATTTCATCCTTGACCATGCGGCCCAATGGCACCCCGGTCCACGCCGACACAATCTCGGCGACCACGGTGCCGTCCACCTGCAGCGGCACCATCGGCGTCTCGCCTTGCAGCTCGCGCAATTCTGCCTGCAACTTCGCAAGCTCCGCATGCTGTGGCGACAGCTCGCGGCCGGCCTTGCCGCGCTTGCCGGCAACCTTGGCGACAGCGACATCGGCCTGCCCTTCCGCGGCCGCTTCTGCGTCGCCCTCGGCCGCCAGACCCTGCTCCAGCTGCTGGCGAAGTGCGGCGACACGTCCGGCCAACTCACGCTCAACGCTCAAGCGTTGCTCGTTGCTGGCCAACACTGCCTGCGCTTCAAGCTGCTGCGCCTTCAGTTCCGCCAGACGCTCCTCGTGCTGGGTGCTGCCACCGGCAGTCTCGCGCTGCAGCGCGGCCAGCTCTGCCTCAAGCCGGTCCAGATGCTTGCGGGTGTCTTCGATGATGGCCGGGGTTGCGCTCTGCCCAAGGGCGACCTTGGCACAGGCGGTATCCAGCACGCTGACAGCCTTGTCCGGCAGCTGCCGGCCGCTGATGTAGCGGTGCGACAGGCGAACGGCTTCGGTCACCGCTTCGTCCAGCACGCGGATGCCGAAGTGCGCTTCCATCAGGCTGACCATGCCACGCAGCATCGCTGCAGCCAGCACTTCGCTGGGTTCTTCCACCTTCACCACCTGGAAGCGGCGCGCCAGGGCGGCGTCCTTTTCAAAGTACTTCTTGTACTCGCTCCAGGTAGTTGCGGCGATGGTGCGCAGCTCGCCGCGCGCCAGTGCCGGCTTGAGCAGGTTGGCGGCATCGTTCTGGCCGGCAGTACCGCCGGCGCCAATCATGGTGTGCGCTTCGTCGATGAAAAGGATGATCGGGTGCGGGCTTTTCTTCACCTCGTCGATCACGTTCTTCAGCCGGTTCTCGAACTCGCCCTTGACGCTGGCACCGGCCTGCAGCAGGCCCATGTCCAAGGTGTGCAACTCCACGCCTTGCAGCACCTCGGGTACATCTTTCTCGGCAATGCGACGCGCCAGGCCTTCAACAACGGCGGTTTTGCCGACGCCGGCCTCGCCGGTGAGGATGGGGTTGTTCTGGCGGCGGCGCATCAGGATGTCGATCACCTGACGGATCTCGCCATCACGACCGATCACCGGATCGATCTTGCCGTCGCGCGCACGCTGGGTGAGATTGGTGGTGAACTGGTCCAGGGCCGGGGTCTTCGACAGACCGCCTTTTGCCTCGCCCGGCATCGCATCTGAATCTTCGCCGGCACTTTCGCCCGTTGCCGAAGCATCGGCGAAGCGCACGGTCTGCGCTTCCTGCGAGCCTTCGGTCAGTTTGGCGAAATCATGCTTGAGCTCTTCGCGCTTGAAGCGCACGAACAATTTGGATCCGCGATAGGCCAGCTGCGACAGATCCGGCTCGGTCAGCAGTGCGAGCAGCAGGTGGCCACTGCGGATACGGGTGGTCTCCGAATCCAGCGAGGCAATCAACCAGGCATGCTCGAACAAGGCCGGCAGGTGCTGGGAAAACACCGGGGTGCGGGTGTTGCCGGTCTTGAACTGGCTGATCTCGTCGCTGAGGTCGCGCTCCAGCGACTCCGGCGAAATGCCGCAGCGCTGGGCAATCAGCACGAAGTCGCTCTTGGGCTGCTCGAGCAGGGCCAGGAACAGATGCTCCAGGTCCACCTCGTAGTTGCCGCGCGCCATGCACAGATTGGCTGCGCGCTGGGTAGCCTGGCGGCAGGTGTCGTCCAACTTGCTGATAAGTGTTTTGAGGTTGATGCTCATGCGGAACCACGCACTCCCTGCTGAAACCGTTCAATTACCATCGGCGTTGCCGCCAACGGCGCGTTGTCATTGCAATGTATGGATGCCATAGGTGGTGTCATCCCGCGCGCCGGCTTGGCCGCGTGTGCACATATAGCTGTCCCATCCCAGGCGCGCACCATTTCCCAGTGCGCTGCCTTGGACATCCTCTGCGCGCAGTACCAGCCGCACTTCGTACTCCAGCGTCCCGCCGGTCAGCAGCGACAGCCACTTGGCCAACGCCAAGGCCGCGTTGCCGCCGGGCAGGAAATCATCAAACGCCTTCTTTGAAAGCGGGCCGATGCGCAGGCGCAGGCGCAGGTCGCGCTGCCATACACGGTCACCGGCCAGCGCGCTCGCACCCAGAACGGCATTGGCCTGGCCAAGCCGCGTCGCCTGCCCCACCGGCACTCGATACCAGGCGCCTACAAACTGCTCGACATCGAGCGGCACTTGGAAGTAATCGGACAGCACGCGCTGCATCAGCGCCGCCGAAACCGGCCGCTGGCGGATGGCGCCAGCGTAATAGGCCACGGCCTGATCGAAAATATCGCCTTCGCCATCGTGCAGGCGGTCGCGCAGCTCGAGCATGCCCATGCCAAGCAGCGACAACACCAAAGGCAGGAAGCGTTCGCGGCGGTCAAGCTCATACTGCAGCGCCAACCGGTGCTTCTTCCAGGCTGCATAGTGCAAAGCAACCGCACGCGTGGAGAAAATATCCAGGAAGGCACGCGCGGTGCGATCGCGCTCGTACAACTCGCGGATCTGCAAGGTCTCGGTGTAATGCAGCGGCAGCGCACCCGCCGTCCCCAGCAAGCCCATGAATTGCGGCGTCAGGTGAACCTCGCCCAGGGTTTCGCTGGCAAGCGCCTGCTCGATGGCATCGCGCTCCTGCAGGCGGTCACCGGCCAGCGAATACACCTCTCCATCGGCCGACAACTCGGTCGCCGGGAAGCCCAGCGACAGGTTGTTGCGGAAACGCACCCGCATCGGAATGGCCTGGCCAGACTTCACGCCCTGCCGCTCGAAAATCTGCTCAAGCAACCGCACCGCCTGGAAGAACTCGAAGCGGTGTGGCTCGGCCAGCAGCTGCTGGGCTACGCCAGGATCGATTCGCCGCTGCGCGCTTGGCATCGGACGATCTCCTCCCCGCTGTCGCCGGAAATCAGCACCAGTCGGGTGAAACTGTTGGCATGCACATACAGTGCGAAGAAGTGATCCATCACCTGCGCGAATGCAGCCACGCCGGTGCCGACAAAATGAGCCTCATTGATGGTCAAACGAATTTCCAGGCCGCGCACCACCGATGCGAACTGGCGCCCGGACATCCAGGTGGTTGCAGGCACCTGCTCCAGCGCCAGAATCCCGTCCACCTGGCGCGCGGAAACATTGCTGCCGGACATGTCGTACAGCCGCAGCATCTCCTTCAACGCAGCCAAACCGCTACCGCTCAGCGACAGCTGGTTCAGCGACAGATGCGAAATCAGACGCCATTGCGCGCTGCGCCCATGACGGAAGCGCAGCGGCCGCGACGGTTTGCGCAGCAGGGTAATTGCGCGTGCAGGGCTGCCGCCTTCGATGCTCAGATCGCCACCGGCCACGCCGTGGGCAAGCTGATGCGGTAGATCGCGGTTGCTGCAGGTCAGCTCAAGGCTGACCGTATCGGTCTGCGGCAGCACCGGGTTGAACGAGAGGTCGACGAAGCTGATTTCCATCTCGAAACCCGGGCTCTGCCGTGCAATGTCTTCATCGTGACGGGCAACCCAGTACTGCCCGGTCCGATCCGGGTCTTCACCGTGATGCAGCGAATAGAACGGCCGGAACTCGTGGATCGCCTCGCCCTGCGGCGTCTGCCGGATGCGGTGCACCGAATCGATGGAATGCACTTCATAGGCAAACGCGCGGCGGGCATCCGCCAGCACCGGATAGTTCACGGTGCGATGGGTCACCCGGATCGGCTCACCGTTGATCCTGAAAAGATTGACGATGGGCGTGCACCCGAGCCGCACGTTATGCGTTCCGATATCCTCCAGCACCATCGCGTTGCTGCGCTCCTGCTGACCGGCAGGCAGGATCAGGTGCAAGGTGAAACGGCGGCTGGCACCGGCACTGGTTGCGGCCAGGTCAAGATCAACGAAGCCGAACTTCTCCGGGTAGGCAAACAGTTCGGTCAACAGACGATAGGCAGGATGCGAGCGTGCCGGGAAGTCGATCAGCGCCTCATTGTCGGCAAAGCCTACCGGCGTGATCGGTACTGAATCCAGTCGCCGCCAGCGGCCGTCACCATCGGATTCAACATAGGCCGCCTTCACCCCCAGCAGCAGCGCGTCGCGCAGCGCTGCACGAACCGAAGGCTCGCCGTCCAGGAAAAGCCGCAGCTTGTCGGTGCCCAGCTGGCCAAAACCAAGCTGATCGGACAACAGCTGGAAACCCAGGGAAATCTGCGCGCCACTGCCGGCCGGCAGTGCTGTCGCCATCGGCGCATCAGCGACGGCACGATAAGCCACCGATGCAATGCTGATCGGCGCCAACACCACGTCATAGCTGGTACGGAAATCACAGGGAACGCCGCGTACCGCCCGGCTCTGCAGCGAGGTACCGCGCGGCACCCGCACCGGGGCACTCAGCTTGGAGGCCACGCCATCCATGTCGAAATAGGCAATGGCGCACGAAGGAAATGGGCGCAGGTAGTGCGGGTAAAGCACATCCAGCAGTGCATCGGTAAATTCGGGGTAATCATCATCGATGCGTTTTGACACGCGTGCAGTCAGCAGCGCGAATGCCTCGATCAAACGCTCGACATGCGGGTCCTGGCTGCCATCAGCAGACAGCTGCAGGCGGCCGGCAATCTTGGGGTAACGCTCGGCGAACTCGCGGCCGTAACGGCGCAGGTAGGCAAGTTCACGCTCGTAGAAGGGCAGCAGATCCTGCATCAGAGCGCCTGTTGGGTGCGCCGGGCGCGGGTGACCTGGTACTGCAGCGTCGATGGCTGCAACATTGCATCGAAACTCACCGGCTCACGTGCAGGCTCCAGATCCAGCAGCGCGTGGATGGTGAAATGCAGCCCGCCGGCGAACTGATTGCCCGCGTCAAGCTGCACACTGACGTTCTTCAAACGGCGCTCGTGGCGGCCAACAGCCTGCTCCAGCGAGCGGCAAATGGCGGAACGGTCATAGGCATTGGCCAGGCTCATCGCCGAGAAATCGGCAAGCCCATAGGTCAACAGGGACTGGCGGCAGTTCGGGAACTCCGCCATATCGCTTTCCTGGAATGCGGCGCGCGAGTTCAGCAGCCCCTCCAGGTCGCGGGCGATGGATTCCTTGTATTGCTCAAGCGATACGGACTTGAATATCGGCCCGGCACCCGCACTGCGCGGGTTATCGTCAAACAGTTTTTCCAGCAGGCTGGGTTCGAGTCCCTTCATCGTTGTTTCCGGTAGCTAGGCATCCGTGCGTAAAGGCAGCGATGCAACTGCAGGGCCTTTCCTGGCCATGCCGGGATTGAGACTGCGATGGCGCTTAACGCGCCATCGCAGAACACATCATCAAACGGTGTAGTTCGGGATGTTCTTGGTTGCGCTCCACTGCGCCACGGTCTTGCCACCAACGCCGCCTTCCGGCTTCTGCTGCTGGTAAGTCCACTTGATGGCACCGAAGCTCAACTGAACCACTTCCTGCGGCATACCTTCCTTGTCAACCGTGGTGGTGACGCGGTGTACCAGCACGTTCAGCAGCTCGACCAGGTAGTAATTGATCGCGTTGCCGTCCTTGTCAGCGCGCATGAATTCAACGCGTGCCTTCGGGAAGGTGGTGCCGTTTGCGGCGGCCTGGTTAAGGGCCGTGGAAGCGAGGTCGATCGACTTGATGATTTCGATCGGCGACAGATTCACGCGGGCTGCCGTGGTACCACCGGAGGTGGAGGCAGTGGCCGAGCGAGGCTGCAGCAGATCCTGCGAGAAGGACTGGATCTCGATCCAATCCTTGTGCTTGTCGTCGTGCGACTCACCCTTGATGGTGTCAATGGAAAGAAAAGCATGTTGCATATCTGGTCTCCTAAATTCCGTTCTTCCGTGAGATTGTTTGCCGAGCGGGGGCTCGGCGGTTGAGGGGGGCTTCGCCCTCTAGAAATATGCGCCACTGCGGGGTGGGGACCGAGGTCCCCTCCCGACGCTACAGCAACATCAAAACGTTACGACTTCTTCGCGGATGCCGGCAATTCGGCAACCAGACGCAACGAAACAGACAGCTCATCGAGCTGGAAATGCGGCCTGATAAAGGCCACCGCGCGGTAGACACCGGGCTTGCCCGGCACTTCCGAAACCTGCACAGACGCTTCACGCAACGGGAACTGCGCCTTGGCTTCCTGGCTGGCGTTGTCGTCCAACAATACGTATTGGGCGATCCACCGGTTCAGGAATTCCTCGACGTTGCCCGCAGATGCGAAGCTGCCGATCTTTTCGCGCATCATCGCCTTCAAGTAGTGAGCGATGCGCGAAACCGCGAAAATGTACTGCAGCTGCGCAGACAGGATCGCGTTGGCATTGGCCGAATCGGTGTTGTACTTCTTCGGCTTCTGTGCCGACTGCGCACCAAAGAAGGCGGCGTAGTCGGTGTTCTTGCAGTGCACCAGCGGCATGAAGCCGAGGTCACTGAGTTCTTTTTCACGACGGTCGGTGATGGCCACTTCGGTCGGGCACTTCAGTGCCACTTCGCCGTCATCGGTACGGAAGGTATGGGTGGGCAGGTCTTCGACCAGGCCGCCACCTTCAACACCGCGAATGGCCGCACACCAGCCGTAGCTTTCAAATGCCTGGGTCAAACGCGCGCCAGCTGCATAGGCGGTGTTGCACCACAGGAACTTGCTGTGATCGGCCGCTTCGATTTCCTCAACGAAATTGAAGCCTTCAACCGTGGTGCCATCCTTGGGGTTGTACGGCAACCGGCCGAGGAAGCGCGGCAGCGTCAGGCCAACGTAACGGCTGTCCTCGCTCTCGCGGAAGGACTTCCATTTGGCGTATTCGACGGTGTCGAACACCTTGGCCAGATCGCGCGGCTTGCCCATGTCGGTGAAGGTTTCCAGGCCGAACATGCCTTCACTGGCAGCGGACAGGAACGGTGCGTGCGCTGCGGCAGCCACATGCGACATCTGCTCGATGAAGTACATGTCTTCCGGCTGGCGGCCCAGGTAGTAGTCACCGATCAGCGCGCCGAACGGTGCACCACCGAAGGTACCGAATTCTTCTTCGTAGACCTTCTTGAACAATGCGCTCTGATCGAAATCGATAGCGGACTTGAAGTCCTTGACTAGGTCCTTCTTCGGCGAATTGAAGACCTTGATCTTCATGTTCGGGCCGGTAGAGGTCTGCGAGCACAGGTAGTGCAGGCCGCGCCAGCTGCCTTCCAGCTGCTGGAATTCCGGCGCATGCATCACCGCACTGAGCTGCTCGGAAATAATCCGGTCAATCTCGGCGATACGCGCGTCCAGGGTCAGATTGAGGTTGTCGGACACCACCACGGTGCCGTCCATGACCTCCTGCGCCAACGCGGAGATGATGTCCTTGGCACGCTCGTGCTCGGTGCGCGACTTGGCAACCTTGCTCTTCTCGACGATCTGATCAAGCAGATCGACTTCTTCGGTAGCCGCGGCAGGCGCGGACAGTTGTGTGGCTTCAGCTGCCATCGCTTACTCCTCCTTTGCCGCGCCGAGCTTCTTCAGCTGCTCGGTGTTGTTGAGCACATCGGTCAACAGGTCTTCGAGCTTTTCATTGCCCGCCAGCTTGTTGCGAAGATCGGCCAGTTTCGTGCGCGACTCGAGCAGGCGACGCAATGGATCGATCTGCTGGACCACCGACTCCGGGCGGAAGTCTTCGATCGAGTTGAACTTCAACTCGACGCCGAACTCGCCACCACTTTCGCTGACCTTGTTGGGCACGCGGTAGACCGCGCGTGGGCCGGCCGCTTCCATCACTTCGTCGAAATTATCCAGATCGACGTTGACGAACTTGCGGTCCTTGACCTTGGGCAGCGGATTCTCCGGCGTACCGCTGAAGTCACCCATCACACCAACCACAAACGGCAGCTCTTTCTGCTCGATCGCGTCGCCCTTCTCTACGTCATAAGTAAGCTGCACGCGCGGCGGCCGGATCTTCTGTAGCCGCTTTTGAACGCTGTCCTTCTTGGCCATGGGTGTCTCCTGACTGGTCCTGTTGATCCGGCTTAGTTGCCAATGTTCTGGAAGGGATCGGCGCCCGTGGCGCGCGGCTGACGCGCAGCCGGCGGCGTAACCGTTGCCGGTGCTGCGACACGCCGGCCACCTGATGTGGAACGCGACGGCTGACGCACAACACGCGTCGCCTTCGGCTTACCGGTTTCTAGAATTGCGTCACCCATGGTGGAACGCAGCGTGGTCACCAGCGTCTGCGCTTCGCGCTGTGCGGTTTCAGATGCCAGCGCACCGCGCCCATCCAGGCGCTGCAGCGATTCATTGGCAATACGAAAACCGGCGACAGTGAGTACACCATCGGCAACAAGGTCATCAGGATCGCGCTGCAGCACTTCTTCCGCTGCAACGATGGCGCGTGCATAGCGGTTCTGATCGAATTGCAACTGTGCAATGCGCACCCACGGCTCTTTGCGCGTGGGGTCAGCCTTGGCCGCAACCTCGAATGCACTGATCGCTGCATCGGCGCCTGCCGTAGAGACCTGTGCCTCGGCATTTGCCAAGCTTACGTCGAAAGGAATTGCTTCTTTCTTGGCCGTTGTTTCGCATGCGGCCAACCCCGACAACATCGCCAACGCCAACACCGAACGACACGCTGCCGCCCCAAACATCTTCACATCCATAGTGATTCCTTCGTCGAAATAAGTTCCTAAAGGGAGCCGCATTTCCGCCGATACAACTCGCGGGAATCCAGTCCCAGCGGCGGCAGTGTACATTCGGGAATGCGCGCCGGTATAGTCATTTTCGAAATCGCGATTTGTTTGCTCTGAACATTTCCTTCACATCGACGTGCTGCACTTGCATCCCGATGTAGTCATTCGACCGCTGTTTTTATGGCGCCCATCACTAAATGAATGCGTACATGAGCAAACTTCTGCGTGTTGTTTCAATCACAACTTTTTCCCTTATTACTACCTTCGCGTTAGGCGGTTGTGCGTCGGGCAGCAAACTGGGCAAGGCCGTGGACAGTACACTGCAGGCCGTTGGTCTGCGTGAAGCCAAGCCTGAGAAACCTCCTGTAATTCCGTTACAGATCTACGCCGGGACAAATCTCAATGCCGGCAATGACAAGCGTGCGAGCGCTGCGGTATTGAAGATCTACCACCTGCGCAGCGGGCAGCGTTTTGAACAGGCTCCGTTCAATGCCTTCCTTGATCAGGCCGGGGAACAAGCGGCACTGGGCGCGGACCTGCTGTCGGTCAATGAAGTGGTCCTGACACCGGGTGTACGCCAGCAATTGTCCGAACAACTTAGTGACGGCACCGCAGTAATCGGCGTGGTTGCACTGTTCCGTTCACCGGCTGAAGGGCGCTGGCGCGTGGCCTTTGATGCACGCACCAAGAATCTTCCCAATGACGGCATAACCCTCGGCGTGCACGCCTGCGCATTGACTACCGACAGTACCGCGCTGAGCAGCCGCATCTCTGGCGACTCGGGCAGCCTGGCGTCGGTCCGCTGCGCCGGAGCACGTTGAACGTGCGATGGTTTTCGCACGCTCTTCAACATTGCCAGCCAAGCATGCGCTAGTATCTTTCGCGTTGAAACCGCATGAGGCGGTGGCAAACGGGATGTGAATGGAGTTTTCACATCGGCTGCCAGCGCAGCGATTATGTGACTTGAGCGCCATGCTCGATGCAACGCGCCAACGGAATTTCCAAGGATTGAAATGTGGCTTACGTAAGCAGGATGTCGAAGGTTTTATGGGGTGAAGGCTTGTTCCTTCGCCCGCAGCACTTCCAGCGTCAAGACGCCTATCACGAGGCGCGCCTGCAGGATCTGTCGCAGACTTTGCACCCCTATGCGTGGGGCGCACGGCGTGTGCGCTTCGACCCGCATGCACTGGCCGGCGGCACCTTGCGGCCACTCGATCTGTCCGCTGTTTTTCCGGATGGTGAAAGCTACGACGCGCCGGTGCACGACAGCCTTCCCGATGCCGTATCGCTGCAGGACCTTCCTCCGGGGGTACAGGCAACAATCGTGTATCTCGCATTACCGCTATTGCGTGATGACGGTCGCAATTGTGCAGATGCCGAAGGCAGCGTGCTTGCGCGTTATCGCCAGGCCAATCGGGTTTCGGATGATTTGTTCACCGATGCCGCCGAAGCTGAATTGGCATATCTCAGCAAGGCAGTGAAGCTGCTGACCGATGACCAGCCCAAGGATGCCTACGCAATCGTGCCGGTTGCACGCGTGCGCAGAACGTCCAGTGGTGGTTTCGAACTGGACGATGAATTCATTCCGCCCTGCGCGCAGTTGCAGGCATCGCCGTTCCTGCATCGCGAGTTGCGCGCCGTCCTGGATGCGCTGCAGGCCAAGGTAGATGCGCTGTACGGGCTGCACCGGCAAACCTCGCAGAACATCATCGAGTTCCGCTCGGGCGATATCGCATCGTTCTGGCTGCTGCACACCATCAATTCCTCCTTCAGCGCCCTCGCCCACCTGCTGCATCATCCGCAGCTGCATCCCGAGCGCCTGCACCAGGAATTGCTGCGCATGGCCGGCGCCCTGCTCACGTTTTCCAATACCTATCAACTCAACGACCTGCCGGTGTATCGCCACGATCAACCGGAGGCTTCGTTCCGCAAGTTGCTGGAAATCGTGCGTGCATTGCTGGAAACCGTGATCTCCACACGCTACTTCAAGATCGCCTTGAACGAGATCAAACCGTCCTACCATCTGGGTCGGCTGGATTCGCAGCGCATCGATGGCGAAGCGTCGTTCTACCTTTCCGTTTCGGCCTCCATGCCAGCGCAGGACCTGATCCAGACAGTGCCTATCCGCTTCAAGATCGGCGCGCCGGATGACGTTGAGAAGTGCGTACTTTCCGCGCTGCCAGGGGTAAAGCTCACCCACGCGGCACAGGTGCCGGCTGCAATTCCGGTACGCCCCGGCAGCCATTACTTCGAGATAGATGCACGCGGCGCGCTGTATGAACGCATGCTCAAATCGCAGTCGCTGATGATCTATGTACCCTCCGGCATTGCCGACCTCAAGCTCGAACTCGTTGCGGTGACCACCTGATGAACTCCCATCTGCCTCCGACCCCGGGCCCGATGCCGTCACTGACCGGCAATGCCGCCATGGCCAACAATGCACAGATCTCCGCAGCGCCGCAAAGCCTGCAGGATCTGATGTCAGACGGTTTCTACCTGTTGCTGCTGCTCAAGCGCGGGCAACTGCCCAACGATGCCGAAGGTTTCGTGCAGACGGTGCAGAAGTTCCTCGACAGCGTCGAACGCAATGCGATGCGCCTTGGCATTGCCGCTGAAGATGTCTACGCCTCCAAGTACGCCTTCTGCGCAGCCGTTGATGAGGCCATCCTCTCGCAGCCGTCCGCATTGCACGAAGTGTGGGAACGCAATCCGCTGCAGCTGCGCATGTTCGGCGAGCACCTTGCTGGCGAGCACTTCTTCGACAAACTCGAAGAACTTCGCCGTCAGGGCGCACCGCGCTTGCCGTCGCTGGAGGTTTACCACTACTGCCTGCTGATGGGGTTCGAGGGCAAGTACCGCCTCGAAGGCACCGAAAAACTGGGCTATCTCACCGCGCGCCTGGGCGACGAAATCGTCTACCTGAAGGGCAAGCGGCATGGCTTCGCGCCCCACGCGCTGCCGCCGGACAACATCCGCAACCAGCTGCGCCGGGTAATTCCGTTGTGGCTGCCGGCCGCCGTAGTTGGCTGCTTCGGTGTACTGGCCTTCATCGGCCTGCGCACCTATATGGGCCACGATACGCGCCAGCAGCTGGCTGCCTACAACAACGTCGTGCAGATGCCCGAACGCACTGCGCACATCACGATCACCTTGCCATGAGCCTGTCGATATGGACGTCCCGAGCTCCTCGTTGTCTGTCGCACTCGCCGCGCTTTCACATCACGACCGCCTGATCAAACTGCAGGCCCCACATGAGGGCCTGGTGGTTGAGCGCTTCGAGGGCCAGGAAGCCCTGTGCGGCGAGATGCGGCTGCAGATCGACTGCCTCTGCACGGATGCCTACCTGCAGACTGACAGCTGGCTGGAGCAGCCGCTGACGCTGCAACTGCAGCTTGCCGACGGCTCCCATCGTCAATGGCATGGCCTGTGTACCGACGTCGCACAGTTGGGCAGCGATGGCGGCTTGGCGCGCTACCAGCTGGCACTGGAACCCTGGACCGCACTGCTGCGCCTGCGCCGCAATGCGGTGATCTTCCAGGATCTGGATATACGTGCCATCTGCACGCAGGTCTTTGATGACTACCCGCAGGCGGACTACCGCTTCGATGTTGAAGCTGTGCTGCCGCAACGCGAGATCACCACCCAGTACCGCGAGACAGACTGGGAATTCGTCAGTCGGCTGCTGGCCGAAAGCGGCCTTGCCTGGCGCATCGAGCAGGCCCAGGACGGCGACGGCGCGCATACCTTGGTGGTGTTTGAACCGCAGGCCGAGCTTCCCGACATCGGCAACATCCGCTTCCATCGTGTTGCCGCCAGCGAATCCAGCGATGGCATCACCCGCTTCGCTGAGCAGCGCCAGCTGGTCCCCAACAACAGCACGGTCGCCAGCTGGCACAGTGACAAACTCAACGCCATCGCAGCACAGGCCAGTGCGGACGGCGGCGACGTTCCGCCATTGGAAGTTTATGTACAACCCCGCGCGGGCCGCTTCAACGACTCCAGCTGGGCGCAGAGTGAAGCACAGGCGCGACTGGATGCGTTGCAGGTCGCGCAGCTTCTGCACAACGGCAGCAGCAGCGAACGACGCATGTCCGCAGGCACCCGCTTCACGCTGAGCCAACATCCACAACACGAAGGCCCCCAGTTCCAGATCCTGGTGGTCGCCCACGCGGCGGTCAACAACCTCGACAGTGGCATTGCCGAGCTGCTCGGCAACAGCGAGCTGGAACGCGGCAGCTACCGCAACCAGTTTCTGGCTACAGACGCCAGCGTTCCCGTCCGCGCACTACCGCACGACCGCCCTGCCCTGCACGGCCCGCAAACCGCACGGGTAGTCGGCGTGGCCGACGCCGCACTCAGCCCAAACCGCGAGCATCAGGTTCGCGTCCAGTTCGGCTGGCAGCGTGGCAGCACGCCCAATCCCGGCGGCTTGAGCGAAACCGGCTGCGCGCAGGCCGGGCACGCGCCGGGTGATCACACCAGCGGCAGCTGGGTATCGGTTGCCGAATGGGTGGCAGGCCCCAACTGGGGAACCGCCTTCCTGCCGCGCATCGGCAGCGAGGTGCTGGTCGAGTTCCTGCACGGTGATATCGATCAACCGCGCATCACCGGCCAGCTCTACAACGGCAATGTCGCGCCGCCGTTTGGTGGCGGCATCGATGAAGATGCCAAGCACCCCGGTGTGCTCAGCGGCCTGCATACACAGGCCCACGACGGCAGTGGCACCCAGCAATGGGTAATCGACGACACGCCGGGCCAGCTGCGCACGCGCCTGCACAGTTCATTGGCTGACAGCCGCCTCGAGCTCGGCTACCTGATCCAGCACCAGGACACCGCACGCGGCGCGCTACGCGGCGA
Organism: Stenotrophomonas sp. STEN240; assembly: GCF_056756175.1. Lineage (NCBI taxonomy): Bacteria > Pseudomonadati > Pseudomonadota > Gammaproteobacteria > Lysobacterales > Lysobacteraceae > Stenotrophomonas > Stenotrophomonas sp. STEN240. The sequence continues at coordinate 127,341 of NZ_JBRRBO010000002.1, forward strand.
AGGCTTCGAACTGGCCACCCAGGGCTGGAGCAATGTGCACGCCGCCGAAGGTCTGCTGCTGTCGGCCAGTACACAGGAGCGTGCCGCCTCTACGGTGATGGACAATGCCGAGGTGGTTGCACAGCTCAAGGGCGCCGAGCGCAGCCTGGAGCAGATGCAACAGACCCTGCAGCAACAGCAGGTGCCCGGCCTCAAGGCGTGGCAACAGACCGGTCAATTGCGTCAGCAGATCGACCCGGCCGCCGACGGCCGCTTCCAGGCGGTGGTCAACGGCCAATCCCAGTTCAAGCCCAACGATGGCCGCACACCCGGCGATCAGCCGGTTGAGCGCTTCGCCAAGCCGGTGCTGCTGGCCGAGGCGCCAAACCATATTGCCTGGACCACGCCCGCAAGCGCGATTGCCTTCGCCGGGCAGAACCTGCAACTGACCGTACAACAGGACCTGCACGCCAGCAGCGGCGAAACCATTGCTGCCGTTTCCGGCGGCCAGGTTTCACTGTTCGCGCAGGGCGGCCCGGTGCGGTTGATTGCTGCCAACGGCCCCGTCAGCCTGCAGGCCAACGACGGCGAACTGGAACTGCTGGCCGACCAGGCCATTACCGTCACCGCCACCGATGCACGCATTGATGTGCTGGCCAAGAGCAAGATCGTGCTGCAGGCAGGCAGCAGCGCGATCACACTGGAGGGTGGCGATATCACCTTCAGCTGCCCGGGCGAGTTCAAGGTCAGGGCCGGCGAACATCCGTTCATGGCTGGCAGCAGCGATGCACCGGCCTTGCCGGCACTTCCCGCCGGCCTTTTCTCGTTCAAGGAAAGCCTACGTTTCGCTCTGGAGGGCAGTGATGCGTTGGCCGCGGACCTGGGCTGGAAAGGCAAACCGTTCCGCATCAACGATGCCGATGGCAAAGAAATTACCAGCGGCACCCTTGGCGAGGATGGCCGCCTGCCACGCGTCATGGCCGACGGTCTGGGTCGCCCTTTGACATTGCAGGTTGGCGAGGATACTTGGGACAAAATTGTCCCCAGTGCAGGATTGCCGCCAGAGAATGACGGGGACAACCCTGACTTCGAAGGCGTAGATCCATTCCTTGGCCAGCCAAGCGACCCACCCATCGGCTCGCTCACTTCTGAGCAGATCCTCGAACTCCTCAACGAATCTCCGGCATCCACATGAAGATATCTTCGCTCCTCATGCTTCTGTGCCTGAGCTGGGTACCGGCCGCCCAAGCGCAACAGTACGCCTCCGGCAACACCGACATCAGAACCTCCCAAGGCACCCTGCGCGTCAACTCAGGCTACGTCAGCCATTTCAATTCCCACAGCTTTCACGTCTACACTTTCCAGTATCACCCTGCGTCCGATGGTGCGACGTGGAATCAGCTGCCACTACTACCAAGCTCCGAAGCGCCCCCTACCGAATTCCTTGTCAAAGCCACGGCTACCGCAGACCTTCCGTTGCGCGACGCCCGCGTAGTCGTTGAGTCAAATGACGTTGCCTTGTACGTCGCACAATTGAAGTTCAAGACAACTCCGTACGACGAAGACAGCACTGTTGAAATGTACCGTTATCTCCTGAAGCAGCAAACAGATGAAGAACGCTGGGTGTGGGTGCTCGACACCACCCGGCTGCTTCCAAAGGGCGTGAATGTCACGCAGGCGTTGACAAGAATTTCCAATCGATAGGCGGATACCGGATGACCACCTATATCAGCGCAGCTTTCGACAAGGACACCAGGACCGTGGAGTTCACCGCCGACACGGGCGACAAGCTCATCCGCAGTGGCGGCACGCTTGCTTGGCTACTGAACAATCCAGGCAATCTGCGGCCCGGCGGCAAGTACCAGAAAATGATCGGCGAGGCCGACACCAAAAGTGGGAAATTCGCCATCTTTCCGACTGCTGAAGACGGATGCGAAGAGAAGCGAGCCCTGCTGCGACGCAAGTACAATGAAATGACATTGCACGATGCCATGCATGTCTACGCACCAGAGGAAGAGAACGATACTGCTGCCTACCTCGCGTTTGTCCGGAACCGCTCTGGTGCTACTGACGACACCGTCATCAAAGACATGACACCGGCGCAGTTCAACGGCATGGTCGGCGCCATGGAGCAGTATGAGGGCTTCAATGCCAATGCAGATTCGCGCAAAGAACGCATCGTTCACGCTACTCAAGTCACGTTGTCAGACGGTGCCAGGCCATTGCCTGCCACCCCCGTTATCGTCCGCAGCAGCGCCACGGGTGAGAGGAAGGCTTCTACCAACCAGAATGGTGTACTCCCGACTTTCGTTACCCGCCAACCAGGCGAATTGATCGAACTGTTCCTGGACGAATCCGGCAAGCTCGGCACAAAAATTGGCGAATTTGCTTTGCAAAAAGCCTCTTCCTCGCTGATTTTTGCTCGCCAGCTGATGACCATTGGTGGCAACTCACAACCCCATAACCCTGTCCGTACTGCCGATGGCAAACGTGCTCCCCTGCGCTACGTGGTGCAGCCGGGCGACACGCTCGCTTCAATCGCGGCGCGATTCAAGACATCCGTCGGCGAGCTGACAGCAAACAACCAGATCCGCAATCCCAACCGCATCTATCCAGGCCACGTTGTTTGGATCTACGGCAAGCCGCAGACCACAGCTGCCAATGACCCCGGACCGGCGGCCCCACCCAAGCCACAGCCCATCGTGTACAGCGTCCGGTCTGGCGACACGATGGGCAAGATCGCCGATCAACATGGCACCAGCGTGCAGGCTTTGATGGCAGCCAACCCCTCCATCACCAACGCCAACCGGATCAGTCCCGGACAGAAGCTGACGCTACCGGCAGGCGCGAAGCCCACTTCCAGCGGAACACGTGCTGCGGATAATGCGACTGGCGCCCGAGCCACACCCCGTCCTTCGTTGATCAGAACCAACCCCCGCACACCGCCGTCAGCGATCAGCCGCAGCGCGTCGGCACCTGCCTTGCAAGCGCGCGATACCCGTAGCCGGGAAGGCCAAGGCCATCCCATTGCGATCATTCCTTTTTCGCAAACGCGTGCGCCGTGGATCGAACACGCCTACACCCAGGCGAGCAAGTGGGCGGGAAAGAAAGAAGCCGTGATCAGCCAGACTGTGAACTTCCATTCCGAACTTGGCTACGGTCGGCAATTCACTAGTCTGGCAGGTAGCTCCAACGCTTGGTGCGCCTCGTTCGTGAACTGGTGCCTACGCAGCGCGGGTTATCCCATTTCTTCGCCGCACCCATACCGTGCGCGGTCCTTCGCCGCGGATACTATCAATTTTAGCCAGATCGCCGAACCCGTGTATGGCGCCATAGGTCTGGTAGGAACTTCGCACGTCGGTTTCGTCTATTCGATAGAGCGCGAGCGGCCTGTTCTACTGGGCGGGAACCAGAGCGATCAGATCAACTTCGTCCGATTCAACCCTGCGACCCTGCGCTATTACGTACCGACAAGCTATCTGCCCTTCGCTCAGAAGGAACTAAAGGAATCCAAGCTCGATGAACTGGCTGCTGCTGATCTCAACACCGCCCTCGGCATCGTCGTCGCCAAAAAAACCGGGGGCAATACGCGCTGACACAGTTCTGTTAGCGCCGGCAGTGGCGCTTCTATCGGTATTCGCCACATTAGGCTGTAGTTCACCCACGTCATTTGACACAGCCGAAGTCTCACAAGCAAAGGCAATAGCTGCGGTGGAGCCGGAGCGCATGGTTAGCGTGCAGGTACGCCCCGATCTTCCTCTAGACCAACTGAAAAGCATGTTCAAAGGCACGCTTGTAAAGCAGCTCGCATTCGACGACAAAGATGGTCACGGACTACTTCTGCTTTCACACAGTGAGGAAACACTGCAAGAGGACGCCACTGAAGAGTACGTCGACCGTATTACCTTGATTGCGGAACAGTTCATTCGCATTACCCCTGACGCACCATGGACCTCGCGCTGGCAGGTTGAGCAGCCCACCTCATGCGAAGGCCTTGATCTGGAAGCCGACTATTTCCTGGAGCAGACGCAGGCAACAGACCTGGATGAAGATGGCCGCGCAGAGCTGACTTTCGCCAGCCACAGTTTCTGCGGCGGAGGCATCGACTCCCAGCACCTGCGTATCGATGTACGCCAAGGTGATCAGCAACACTTTGTGGTGAACGGCGACTCACTCGTGGAGATTGAAGGCGACCCACCATTCGGTGGCGAACGCCGTGATGATCCGAACGTAGCCAAAGCATCGACGCCACTTCGGGCACACCTGGACAACGTCTGGACGGCGATCAAACGCGGATCCACTTATTGAACAGAGCTCACCCAGACCAGGCAGTCGTTCACCACCAAAGTTCTTGCCAGGCGCATGCGCATAGTTGCGCCAGCGACCGGCAGCCGGGACAACATCGCACACGTCTACAAAGACATTTTCAGCAAGGACAACAAGGCCAAGTGACACAGCAAGACGTCAGCAGACGCCTACTCACAGCCGCCATGCTTGGTATCGCACTCGTCGGCTGCGATGCGAGATCTTCCCGTTCTCAGCCTCCCGCGGCAGCAACTACCGCCGCAGCTGCCAGCGCAGGACCTGTGATCGAAACCACGCCCACTGGTTTGATCTATCAAGGCAACGCATTGAATCTCGGCGCACCGATGAGCGAATGGATACAAGCGCTGGGCCAAGACTATCGAAGCACCCAGCCTAGCCCCGGCCTTACCGTTCTGGTTTGGGACAAGCTTGGCATCCGTGTCTATCCCGACAACGGCAAAAGCCCCAATGCCAGCATCGTCACCATTGTCCTGAACCATATGGACCGCGAAGCTGCTGGCTTTGAAGTCGCTGCGCCCGGCACCGAGCTGGAACCACTAAGCGTCTTCATTCAGCCGCTGTCCTTGCAAGGGTTGGTAATCACGAACCGAACGACACTGCGCGATCTGCGAACTGCAGGTGGTCAAGCTTGGGATTTCAGTTGCACCAAAGGTGTAGCCACGTGCTTCACTCACCGCACCGATCTTGCGCCGGACCAGCTATCCATCGCCTTCGCCGTCGATGGGCGCATCGAAGACAGCGTGATTTATGCGGTGGAGTTACAGAGGGTTGCGGAGTAGTCCGGCCCATCAGCACGAATCATATGCCACCAGCGGCGTTCTGGGTGGAAACAGCCTGGCCTGCCGCTGCGGCAAATTGGGATTGTCTTCGGCTCCGAAGAATCAACCGCGTAGACGCAGGTAGCCCCTGATGAGCCAGCATCCAATTCATGATCTGACCAAACGGCTAATCTAGATTGGTAAACAATCAACCCCAGAAGTCACTCTTCTTATAGCTCGTGATGTCTTCGAACTGGATGCCCGCAAGCCCCGCCTGTTCGCAAGCCTCGCGGAACGCGTCATTGCAGACTAGTACGTGACCAAGGTCCAAACACTTGAACGCGGCACTGTCAGGAATTTTGCCTTCATCTACAACGAAATTTTCAACGGTTTCGATTACGGGCACATCCGGAAAGTACTTGTAGTGCACAACCTCTCCGGTCTCCAAGTCCTTCTCAAGTTCGTAGTCGGAGCGCTCCCAATCAATCACCGACGCCCACGCGGACCAACGCAGATAGAAGTATTTCTTTTTCGACTTTTTCCTATCTGACAGCAGCACATCCACCGCAACAAATTCAACTCCGATGCCGAAATTACGACATATTTCCATAAATCGTTCGGACGCCATCCCGCACGTACCCCAGTAATCGAAATCCAAGAAATCATGCTTGGCTTGGTAAACGTAGCCGGTTCCTGGATCAACCGCGGAAGTATGCGGATTGAACGCATTCCATGACCAGCCCTTGTTCAACCTCCCCTTCAGAACAATGGGGCATCCCGGCGCACCCGATACATAATTCAAAATATATAGAGACATTGCTCATCCCATCCAAAAAATCACGTTGTCTGCGTTGCGCTTGAATACTTGCGCCGACTTGTAATGACCCGCTGAGAACCAGCTCAGGCGTTAGTTTCCCCCAAATGACGGCCTCCAAAATCTTGAACCGGTCTAAGGTAGAAAAATCGGCGCGCGGCACCACCTGGTGGACGCGGCCCGCTCATATGAATTTCTTCCGGATAGTGCTTCGTGAAAACGCCTAGTCTTCGTCGCATATCTATGCACAAATCCAACGAAAAATTCGTCCAGGCGTCAGTCCTCAGAATCTTCCGCAGCTTCATCAAACCAGCTCAAATACCCTGAAGAATGAACATCATTAAGCATTTCAACAAAGCTTATATTGTCTGAAATCGGCGGCATGATCTCCACAGCTAGCAATAACTGTTCCCTAGACTGGTTTTTTGAAAAAAATCCTTCTTGATCCAATCGCTGCAAAGCAGTCTCGAACACACCTAGGCGAAAGCTCAGCTCAGCTTGCCATTTCGCGAGCCCAAGCTGCTGAATTGATGGCCGTAAATTAAAAATATCACGAAGCGGAGAGAATAATTCACCGTGATAATCACAATAAGGTGAATCAGCATAAGACCACTTGACTGCACGCGCAAAACCGATATCTCGCGACCGAAGTTCTGCCTCTCTTTGCAAAGCCTCCCGCGACCACGCCGACAACGTTGGGCCGAAGCCTTCTTCGGTAAAAAAAATAGTTACATAATAAAAGGATTCATTACTGGAGAACAGGTCATTACACACACCTCGAACTGCCCAATGAGCAAGATCATACAGATCGCTGTCATTCATGAGATCACTAAATATTTAGCCTCTACACCCGGCGATAATTCGACTCCCGTAGCTCGAAGCTCACGCCTTTCAGCGGTTGCATCAAGCTCGACAAGGCAGATAAGGCAACCACTCTGAGTCCATACCGTCGAGACAACAAACTGGAAGGCCCTAAACGCCTCTATCGTAGACACCCCCAACGGCTGGCGTCGGTGTTGAAGGCCATCTTTTGGCCGAGCGGATCAACCGTGGTGGTCAAGCGCTCGGCCGCGTCATAGCTACAACGCCTTGCCTGGTCCAATAGTCGACTTCCTCGACGACGCAATCAAGAGGGTCGCGGAGTAGCTAATAGGTCTCACCACACTGGTTGATAACACCGATCAGCTGCTCTTCGCTGTCATAGCGGTGCTCCACCGCGTAGCCAGATTGGCCTGCTGGCGGCGACCAATCTGGCCTATGCTCACGTATTCCAGCCTGGCCCGCGCGCCAGCTTCGTCGGTGTAGCGTACAAGCTAATCTTCCGCACTGTATGTGAAGCGCACACCGGCGCCGTCGAGCGTCGAGGTAGCCAGCAAGCATCCATCGCGCCCTTGCCCTCGTAGCTATGAACGGCTGCGACCGCAGAACCTTGGTAACATCCAGGAAACCAAAAAAATCATTTCGTCGCAGCGTTTAGCGCGCCGACAACAAGCTTCAAATCAAGATTTGCGACACTTTTAGGAAAGGCCGATAACTCGAGACCCCTAATCAGCCACCCAAAAATCGTCTCTTCTGCCGAAGCCTCACCAACCGATTCCATATCCTTTTGTGGGACGCATATCTTAACCCAAAGCACTTCGCCCTTCTTCGTATACCTTATCGTCGCCTCAAACGCCTCTGGACAGTAGTCTGTAACCGCACCGCCAATATACAATTCAAAATCCAACTCAGCCACAGCGTCTAGCATAATTTCCGACAATGTGGCTTTTACAATGGGGCGAAGCTTCACAACTACAGCATGGAACTTGGCGGCCGCATCAGGCCCGCCCATCCGAGCCCCCAATGTCACATTCATAACGTCTCCAAAAAACTAGCTCCTTGACAGCGGCCCTGCGTCGGCGCGATTGCTTTGAGCGCAGATTCGGCCCCGCCAGTTTGTACAGCCTATGCACGCGCTTGCGATTGATCAGCCAGCCTTCACGACGCAGCAGGATGTGGATGCATTGGTAGCCGTAACGCACCCGCGTCCGGGCAATTTCCGCGATGCGCCGCGCCAATGGCGCACCCAGAATTTTACGCACCTGCTTGTACGCCAGCCCAAAGCGGGCCTGGCGCATCACGCCACAGCCCCGCCACTGGCTGACCGCGTAAGCACGCTGCAGAAAGTCGATGAGCGTATGTCGCTGCACCGGCCTCAGGGCTTTTTTGAATGACGTCCTGCAGCATCACTTTGCCCAAGCCAAAATCCGCAACCAGCTGCTTGAGCTTGCGATTCTTTCCCTCCAGTTTGCCGCAGCCGGCACAGCTCGGACAAGCTCAAACCGCCGCACTTCTTCTTCCAGTTGTAGAACGTGGCCCCGGAAATGCCCAATCACCTTTCTGCGCGGGGTAAGTTTCGCCGAATTCCTCTACTTTTGAATGGCTCAAAAAGCTGGGAGGTGGTCAGCGTCAACATCAAGTTGAACAACAGACGCTGGCAGCTTCCCGGTTACCGTGCGAATCGTAAATATTATCGAAATATCTTCAGTTTTTTTAGGCTATAGCCGCTTTTTTCGCTACCCGCACAACCTTTTTCTTGGAGATAGTCAGCAAGCCGGCCAATCACCATCTTCTTGTATGACTACTTATCCACCAGCTCTCCTACGGCAGCTCCTGGCCGAAACAAGCAATCAAATCAAACCGGAACATAATTCGCACTCACCCTAAAAACACCACGATCACGACATAATGTGCAAAATAAACTCCTTGATATTCTTATACTTATTTTCACGCTGCCCCTGATACGTCCAAACCTCAGGCTCATCACCCTTATTCCAAACCAGCCAGGCAACATCACCGTCATCCAAATTAGTATATGCAAATAACGAGATACTGGATTCATCGAAAGCATCCGGGGCAGAACCATCCCAATTCTTTCGCTGAGCTGCTGCGATCGCCTTGAGCTTCTTTGAAGCCAATAATTTAGCCAGTTCTTTCATCGATGGGAATCGCCAAGCGACGTCCACGATAGAAGAAGCAAAGCTATATCGCGCCCGCAACATTGGAGTGGCAGGACGAAAGCTAGCATCCAACATGGGATACTCGCGCGGCAGTGCATTGTCAGGCCGACCAACTTTCATTTTCAGAGAAGCGTCGATTTCTTTCTCCGTCATTCCCGCGTTCCGCAGAATTACTTTCACCTCCTCTGCCCTGTCTGGGTAAGACTTCCGCAACGCTTCAAAAGTCAAAACCACCTCATTGTCAACCGACTCTATTTTCTGCATTTCAATGTCACCTTGTGATAAACCGTTCCGGCAGGAACTCCCTTTGCTATTCCGCCAAGATAAGAGTTTACAGATCTGAGAAGCGCCATAGCTCTCCCGCCTGCTATCCGCCCACCCATGATCGCATCTGGAGTATGCCCGACAACCTTGTTAAGAAAACGGCGCGGATACTTCCTCCTTAAGTTTCGTTTCCACGTGGCAGACGCCGCCTCCTCAACTGCAGATATCGAACTCCGCTTGGTCAATGATCCTCCAGCCTTCTGAATCTCACTATTCCAAGCTCGGACGAACCGCTGAAGCTGCCGGTGCTCGGGCGTTCCAGCAGCGTACTTGCTACTGTCTATTTCGAGAATAGTCTGTCCATTCGGGTCCTGAATGATCTTTATCCGCTTAAGACCCAGAGGGTCGATATCCATCAGCGGAGAATCCCCATATAGGTAAAGATTATCCCCACCATCCAAGCCCAACGGGTCCTGGCTGATGAACGAACCTATATCGGAATCAAAAAAACGATTGCGATTGTATGCAAATCCAGTTTCACCATCAAAGTACTGCCCCTGATAACGCAGAGCGCAATCAAGAACATTATTGAATCCCGAAATGCCGTTTTGGCCGCGCCATAGCGGCGAGTCCAGACACCAGATAACGGAGCCTTCGGCATCCGTCACCCGCAAAGGGCAGCCATTAGGATCCACCTCATAAAAATAAGAAACTTGCTTACCAGCATCCACGCACTCGACCAAGGCTCTTTCGCCGAAGTTTGACTCAGGCAACCCCTCCACCTTGTGCTTCCGGGTGTACAGGCTGTTGCCGGCACTTTCCCCGCCGAGAACCGCACTTCCAAGCACCCCTAATCCAGTCACACTTAAGTGCGATGGCGCGTAGTTTCGCTCCAATACGCGAGAGCTGAGTGCTGTATTTCCATTTGACCCAATCTTTCCACCAGATGGATCTCGACTTCTCTCTCGTTCCAAAAAGAGTAAAGGCACAAAGGTTTCCGGGTAATACACATGCTCCCGCAGCCGCCCATACAGCGCCGCCAACTTTTTTTGCCGCGCCTTGACCTCAACCAAGTTCGCAACATTCCCCACCCAAACCGGCGCCGCTTCATCAGCGTCATTCGCCTGCTGCACTTCACCCAGCAACGCATCGCCGTCCCAGAAGAACCACGTCGTCTGCGTCGGGTTGCGCTTGAACACTCTTCGGCCTAGCGGGTCGTAGCCGTAGTGCGTGGTTTGCCCATTTCGCCGGCTTTCCGCCAAGCGATGATTAGCATCCCAGATCAGGGTCAGATCATCAGGAGCGTCGCCGTGCGGTGCGCCTTTGCGTATCAGGTCGCCTGCCCGGTCAAAGACGTAGTGCACGCCTTGATAGGTACCTTCGCGCGTCCAGGTGACCAGCTCATCGTTGTCGCCGCCCACCACCTTGCGTGCCTGCACCTGCTTGATCTCGGTGCGTAGGCGGTCGCCCGCAGGGTCATTGAAGAATCGCTCTATCTTGCCCTTCGGGTCGGTGTGCTGCAGCAGGCGGCCAATGGCGTCGTAGCGGTACTCGTCCACGCCCTGGCCGCTGTCACTGCGCCGGGTCAGGTTGCCGCTACGGTCGTAGTCATAGCGTGTTTCAAACAGCGGTGCCGCGTCCTTCAGGATGGACTGCGAGGTCAGCAAGTTGCGGCTGTCATAGCTGAAATTACGCTGCAGATGCGGGCTCAGGGTTTCCTGCGTGGTCCGCCCCAGCGCATCGCGCTGCATCAGGATGGGCGACTCATCGTTGATCGCTATCGACACTGCCTGATCACGCAGGTCGTAACCGATGGCCAGATGATTGCCGGCAGAAGTTTCGCGGGACACCCGGTTGCCCACCTCGTCGTAGCCGTAGCCGACGCGGAAGCCGTCCTGCAGCTCTTCCAACAGCTGTCCAACCGGGTCGTAGCGGCGCTTTACCGTACGCGAGGGATTGCGCAGCTCGACCAACTGGCCGAGCTTGTCGTAGACAAAATGCTCCTGCAGCTGCTGCCCGGCATGGCGCACGTCCGGCAAGGTCTTGCGGGTGATCCGCCCCATCTTGTCGGTGTTGAAAGCCACCTTCTGGCCGAGCGGATCGACTGTGGCGGTCAAGCGCCCGGCTGCGTCATAGCTATAGCGTCTTGCCTGGCCCCAATAGTCGACTTCCTTGATGATCCGACCAAGTGGGTCACGCAGCAGCTGATAGGTCTCACCGCGCTGATTGATGACGGCGATCAGCTGCTCTTCGCTGTCATAGCGGTATTCCACCGCATGGCCATCGGCCTGAAGCCGGCGGCCGATCTGGCCAATGCCGACATACTCCAGCCGGGTCTGCGCGCCGGCCTCGTCGGTGTAGCGGACAAGCTGATCTTCCGCGTCGTACTCGCAGCGCACGCCTGCACCATCGGGCGTCACCGTTGCCAGCAAGCGGCCCTTGGCGTCGTATTCATAGCGACTGACCTGCCCCAGCGGATCTACCTGCCGCAGCAGATTGCCCAGCGCATCCTGCTCGTAGCGACTCTCATGCCCCAGCGCATCAATCACTGCTGCGACAAGACCGTGACGGTCGTAGCGCAGCTGCGTGACTGCCTGCCGCGCATTGGTCTGCGCAAGCAACTGCCCGCTGGCGTCATAGTCATAACGCGTTCTTGCTGCCAATGGGTCGGTCTGCACGACCATCAATCCGCGCCCGTCGTAGGCCTGCTGCCACGTGGCGCCATCCGGCGAGCGCAGTGCGACCATGTTGTCGTGGTCGTCGTATTCCATCTGCAAGCTGCTGCCATCTGCCCGCGTCAGGCAGCACAGGTTGCCGTGTGCGTCATACGCAAAGCCCGTGCGCAGGCCCTCCGGATCCGTTACCGCAACCGTGCGACCGAAGTCGTCGTACTCAAAGAAGGTAACGCCGTCGAGCGGATCGATCTCGCACAGCGGCAGCTGGTTCTCGTCGAACTTGATCACGCTCAGATGACCGAGCGAATCGATCACACGGGTCTCGCGCAGCAGCGCGTCGTACTCGAAGTGGTAGTTGTACAGGCCACCGTCGCCCCAGGAGTGCACTACCCTCCCCTGCGCATCGAACGTGTAGTAGAACGACAAACCCACCCGGTCCGTATGCTGTACCAATCGGTGCTGCGCGTAGGCAAATGTGCGCGCAGCACCGAGCGGATCCACCGCGGCAGCCAGATCTCCTTCGGCGGTGTAACGATAGCTCACCAGCGGATGCACCAGGCCAGTTGCCGGGTCATGCAGGGCCATGCGCTCCACGCGGCCGTGGCGCGCATCCACGTCGATGAAACGACCTTGCAGGCCGTCGACACCGCTTTCTACGATACGTACCAGATGCCCTTCGTTGCGCTCGAAGCGCCAGTAGTTGCCACTGGCATCTTCGATGCGCTGCAGGGCCAGACTGCCATGTGCCGGCAACGGTGCGACACCTGCCGGTAGATCGTTGCCGAACACGTACTGCAGGCCGCCCTTGAAGCGCACGCGCAATTGTCCGTGCTGGCGCAGCAAGCGTGCGCCATCGACGAAATCCAGTATCGCGGCTGCTTCACCATCTACCGGCGGCAGCTCGGGAAAGAACGCAACCTGCCCCGGCCCGGACATCCACACAGAGCCGTCGTCCAGCACTTCCAGTGTGATGTCAGCAGGTGTCTGCCAGCCGACACCGCAAGCACCACCGCGCCCGATCTGTGCGGAGCTATAGCTGCGCTGCCATATAAACGGCAGGCGGCCGGGAATATCAAAGTCCTGATGGCTGACCACCACGCTGCCGTCACGGGTATCCACCGGCTCGGCACGCAGGATCCTGCACTTGAGCGTACCCGACGGAAGATGCCCCCATTTGCCTTGACGCCACGTCTTGAAGGCATCCATCTTGCCCTGAAAAAACTTGCTCTTGCGCAGCTTGCCCAACCCGGCAAAGGCAGCACGGAACGCCATCGCCGTCCAAGAGATCGTCGGTGGTCCGCCCACCGTCACGCTACTCGGAATGGCGACATTCAGACCGGTCGGCAGCGACAGTGCCCGCAACGGCTTCTTGGGCTTCTTCATCCGGAACGGATTGATCATGCCGGCCAGATTGCAATCCAGCACCGGCATCGCCAGCCGCGAGAACGGTTCGCCATCAGCCGATACCGTGCGGCTGCCCATGAAGATCTCTTCGCCGTCGAACTGCGGGCCCATCGGCGCGGCCAACGGTGGCGCCCAAACGCCCAAAGGAATATGCACATCCAGGCCGCCGGTACCGGCGGTGGCGCGATGCACGCCATTGACCTTGATCGTCGAACCGATGAACGGGATGTAGTCGAACGGATCCAGCACCAGCCCGATATGCGGCGTCGGCAGCGGGCTTGGCGGCACCGCATACATATGGATATCGATACCCAACTGCGGATCAAGATGCTTGGCAGCGATGCTCATGGCAACACTCCTTGTTGCTCAGATGGCGCGCAACAGCGCACGCAGGAAGGCTTTGACCTCGTCGCGGTAGTCCGCGCTGATCCAGGCCACCACGATGATTCCAATCGCGATGGCCACGGCCATCACCGCTGTTTTCCTGCTCGGCGTCATGCCAGTGCCGCTCCTGCTGTAGTTGGGGATGTAGTTCGCGCAGAGCTCGCTGCCTGCAGCAGTTCGGATGGATCCGGCAAGGGCTGCATTGCCGGCGGCTCGCTCCATACCGGGATCTCGTGATCCAGAGGATGTTCAATGGCCGGAATGCCGTTCCAGGCCGGATCGAGAAAATCGCGGCCCACGGCGACGATCTTGCGAAAGAACTCATCGCCGGCCTGAATCAGCCGCTCGCGCTCCTGCTGCGCGCGATGGAAACCCTGTTCAAGCGCGACATCCAACTGCCGCTCGATGGCATCAAGTGCCGATCGCGCAGGCCGCGGCCCCAACGCCATGGCGCTACTCTCGGCATCGCCGAATACGCGCGTACTGGCCTGCACATACTCCGCCGCGACGTCCTGCAGCTTCTGGCAGCGGCGCGCGTCCTGCAAGAGCAGCAGATCCCATAGCACCTGCGGGAGTGTTGTGGTTTTGCGGTCCGCCGGCGACAACGGCTTGGCAATACGAATGGCTTCCAGCAACTGCGTGCGCGCCACTTCCCGGTTACCCGCCTGCAGCTGGCACCAACCGGCCATGCGCTGTCCTTCCAACTGGAACATGGGATGCGGGATGCTCGCGGCCGAGGCCGATGCCTGCAGATAGGTCTGCGCGGCGCGCTCAGGCTGTTTGGCCGTAAACCAGCAGCCCGCCTCGCCAAACCAACTCTGCATCACCAAGTCAGCGCCAGCGGCGTTACCACCGAGTCTTGCACTGTCCGCCGCGGTGCGTGCATTGCGGTAGGCGTTGATGGCCTGCGCGTGGTCACCGTGTTTGAGCCACGCGCCTGCAACCATCATCTGCACTACCGATTGCTGGTCGTGCCAACCATTGCGTGTGGCAAGGGCCTGAGCACGTTCGGCGCGTGTCACCACCTGGGCGGGGCTGCCACGTTCGATCAACAGCATCAGGTCGGCCAGCAGCTGCCGGTACAACACCTCCGGCCCGCGCCCCGTGGATTGCGCCGCCGTATCGCGTGCGATCCCGAACATGTCGACGTCTCCACCGATCAACGCGGCTACATCTGCATGTTTTTCCAGCAAGGGCTGCCAGCGTGGATCCTCTTGTGTGTCCACCAGGACCAAACGCAGATGCGCGCCTGGAACCGCATTCAACGCGGCCGAAATCCAACGCTCAAAGCCATCACCAGGTACATGGCGCTCGGGCTCCAGAACTGCCGCCATCAAGCGCAGATGCGCAGCATGGTGTTCGGCGAAACCAGCCAGCACCTCGACAACACCCGCCGCAGAATCCGGATGGGTTTCGTTGGGGCCACGCCAGCCCAGCGTCACGCCCTGCTCGCGCAGTTCATCCTGACTGCCGAGGTAGCGTTCCAGCAGATCCTGCTTTATCTGTCGGCTATAGCGGAAGCCAAGTTCGTAGCGGGTGTCGATACGCAGGAAATAATCCGGCGTATCACGCCCTTCGTCGTGCCGTTGCATCTCGAAAAAAGCCGCCAATAGACGGCTGGCGTTGGCCGGCAGACGCCAAATCAGCAAACGCCGGGAAGGATCGGAACTTGCGTGCAGCCAAGCCTCGCGCAAGGTAGCGAGGCCGCGCAACATGGGGGTGTCCTGCATGCTGAATCTCCGTTCTGCTTAGCAGTTGAGTTTGATCTCGCTGCCGTTGACCGAGACTCCGCTGGCATTGATCACCACTTCCGAGCCCCCGGCGCTGATCTTGATTTCGCCTGCGGTGATTTCGATGGCGGAGGACTCGCCCACAACTGCAATCAGCTTCGCCGCAGAGGCCAACGTCATCTCGCCGGTAGAGAACTGCGAGTGGGTTTCCGTAACACCCTGCTCGAACGCGCCCTCCACGCCGATGGTGCGTGAACCCTTGTTGGCATCCTCGACCGCACCGGTCACGCCGCGCTTGTCCAGGCCGGTGATGGTGGTCTCGCGCCCCGCAAGATACTGCTCGGTCACCTTGCCCTGCACCTGCTCCCACGACGTCGAAGTGATGGTCTGCTTCCACGTACCTGTGCGCTGGCTGATGTAGTTGCCGGTCAACGTCGTGGTGAAGGGGCCAGTGATGGTTTCGGTATAGCCGGCAGCAAGAATGGTCTTGGTCTGACCGGTGTGATACGTCTCGGCGACCGCGCCGGTGACATCGGTGGTGCGCGTCCCGGTCACAGTAGAGGTATCGGTACCGGTGACGGTGATGCCGCGATTGCCGGTAACGCCGATGGTCTGGTTACCACCCACGGTCATGCCGTGGTCAACCGTCACACTGGTGGTCTTGTTGTTGAGGATGCTCGCGGTCTGGTCGTTGAGCACGGTGGTGACCATGTCGCGCTGAGCGCGCATGTTCAGCAGTTCGCCGCCGGCACCATCGTGCATGGTGACTTCATTCCAGCCGCCCCCTTTCACGGTTTTGGATTTCAGGCCGCTGACTTCCATGCCAAACGGCGGCATATTCTGTTCATTGAAAACGCGGCCGGTAATGATCGGCCGGTCCGGATCACCATCGAGGAAATCGACGATGACCTCCTGGCCAACGCGTGGCGGCGACACGCCGCCCATGTCGGCACCGGCCCATGGGCTGGCGCTGCGGATCCAGCACGAGGCGTTCTCACGCCGATCCAGCTTGCGGTCCCAATGGAACTGCACCTTCACCCGGCCGTAGGCATCGGCGTGCAGTTCTTCGCCGGGAGGCCCGACGACAGTCGCTGTCTGCGGCCCTGGCATGCGCGGCCACGGCGTCTGCCGCAATGGGCGGAACGGGATGCGCCGGCGCAATACCTGCGCCTGCATCTCCACGCTGGGCAGCTCGGCACTGGCGAAATCACTGGCGAAATTGTTGTGGCCTTCGCGTTGCATCGATACCACGAAGAACTCGCGGTCCGCTTCGTCACGGCCGATGAAATCCGGATGCCTATCAAGGCTGAAGCACGCGCCGGCCTGCAATTCACCAGCATTGCCGGCGCATTCGAACAACTTGGTCGGCCAGCTGACTTCTTCATTGCGCACTGCTGCCAATGCCTCACCAACTCTGCTATTGGCAAAGCGCGCAGCGCCGTCGTAACGGTACTGCTCCAGCGGCGGCAACAAACCCATCGGCACCTGATTGCCCTGGTTGCCATCCAGCTGCTGCTTGGGCTGCTTGAAGTCGAAGCTGCGCAATGTCTGCGCGCTCGGCCCTACCCTGCGCCGCGCGCCCCAGCGGTGCAGGCCGGTACGTGCCAAGGTGCCTTGATCGGAGACATAGGCAATCGCGCCCGGCTCGCCGTGTACAACACTGAGTGTGGAGTCATCGCTGATGACCAGCGTATGCCCATCCTCGTCATGCACGAAACTGTAATACAGGCCTGCATCTTCCAGCAGGCGGCTGACGAAGGCGAAATCCGATTCGTTGTACTGCACGCAATATGACAGCGGCTGCAGCTTGCCGGCATTGAGATCGTAGCGGTAGCGCGCCAGCTGTTCGTAACCGGCAAATACTTCCTCGACGATCTCCAGAACGTTCTTGTCCTGGAAAATGCGGCAATTGCTGGTGAAGTCGAGGAAAGCAAACCAGGGTGCAATCTCGGCGCGGTAGCTGTTGAACTGCGCTTGTTGCCCCGTGCTGGCGAACTCGCGCACATAGCCATGCACGCTGCGGCCACCAAACTCGTCGCCGAGCAGCAGACGCAGCGGCTGACCAACCAGTTGCTTCAACTCCAGCCGTGGCTGGGTCGACAACAACTCGATGTGATAGAGGAAAGGCGCGGATACCGATTCGTTGCCGTCGAAACGTTTGACCAGGAATGTCTCCGGGGCAAGCGCGGTTTCAACACGAACCAGCCGGCGATCTTGATGCAGGCGTTGCAAGCCGCCTGCTGCTGAAAGTGATTCTGCAAACATCGGGCGTTCCGTCGTCCCATGCGGTATCGAGAACCCGACTGTGCCATTGCTTGATGCAGCGCGCCAGTTTTCTGACGCCGGTATCAGACAATCAAAGGCTGAATTCGTAGGAAAGTATTAGTCGAGGACGAGCTTCATCACGTGGTCCTAACGCAATCACGGCGTGCACATGCAGTGAACTGCGCAAACCCTGTGTGTCGCTGCCTTCCAATCCGTGTTTGTTGTCTGGACATTCGGAACCCGTCTTTAGCGATGTAGATCACACAAAGCTGCGGGTGAAGCCAGCTGGCGAGATCGGTCTCGCGCTGTTGGAAAGTGCGCCGGCTGGACGTGGCGACGCTGTAGCCCGGGTAAGCGCAGCGCACCCGGGAGCAGGAGTCCAGAACGTGGTGATGGATCTGCGGTGAGGCCCCTGCCGAGCGTGGCTCGGCACTACGCCAATGGCCCCGGGTGCGCTTCGCTTACCCGGGCTACGGGCTGCTACGGGTGATGGATCTGCGGTAAGCCCCTGCCGAGCATGGCTCGGCACTACAGGGGATGCGCTCAGCCTCTTCCTGCTCCGGGCCCTCTGCAGGTCAAACGGAGGCGCAGTGCTCGACGATCAGCTGGATGGCCTTGCCGCCGCGGTAGTCATCACTCACCAGGCGGTAAGCGACCTGCACATGTTGCGCCGGTGCCGTGCCGGTCCAGCCACTGAAATGGATTGCATTGATGCGCGCTGCAGCGCCAGATTGACGCAGCACCAGCTTCAGGTGGCGCTCCTTCAGCACTCGCCACTCAAGCACCTCGAACGTACCGTCAAACAGCGGCTCGGCGAAGCCCTGGCCCCAGGGGCCGGCCAAGCGCAGCGCTTCGGCGTGCTGGAAATCCAGCTCGGCGGGCGACAGTTCGCCATCGCTGAGCAACTGTTGTTGCAGCAATGCCGGGTCGAGGCTGCGTTGCACCTGCTGCACGAACGCCGCCTTGAATGCTTCCAGATTTGCCAGAGGCAAACTCAAACCGGCAGCCATCGCGTGGCCGCCGAATTTTTCCATCAAACCGGGATGATTGGCATTGATCGCAGCCAGTGCATCGCGGATGTGGAAACCACTGATGGAGCGCGCCGAACCCCGCAATGCATCGTCGCCCGGCTCAGCCGGCGCAAACGCAATCACCGGCCGATGCAGGCGGTCCTTCATCTTTGAAGCCACCAGGCCAACCACGCCCGGATGCCACTCGGCATCGAACAGGCAGGCCGCCACCGGCCGCTGCATATCGTCATCCAGCAAGGCACGCGCAACCGCCTTCTCGGCATCGTCGGTCATGATCTGCTGCACGGCCCGGCGTTCGGCGTTGATTTCTTCCAGCAAGGTGGCGATATGCCTTGCTTGTGCCGGGTCTTCGGTCAGCAACAGTTCGATGCCCAGCGCCATGTCTTCTAAGCGGCCGGCAGCGTTGAGCCGCGGTGCGACCGCATAACCGATGTCACTGGCACTGAGCCTGCGCGGGTCACGGCCGCTCACCTCGATCAAGGCCTGCAGACCCACACTGGCTTTGCCCGCGCGCAGGCGGCGCAAACCGGCCGAAACCAAGGCGCGGTTGTTGTCATCCAGAGCCACCAGATCGGCCACGGTGCCTACCGCGACCAGGTCCAGCAAACTCAGCAGATCGGGCTCGGCTTGGGTGCCGAATGCCGCCTGTTCACGCAGTTGCCGGCGCAGCGCCATCAACACGTAAAAGATCACACCCACGCCGGCCAATGCCTTGCTCGGGAATGCGTCGCCGTCCACGTTCGGATCAACAATCGCGTCGGCCGGTGGCAGCTGTTCGCCCGGCAAGTGGTGGTCGGTAACCAGTACCTGCCAGCCCAGCGCCTTCGCGGCGCGCACACCCGCATGGCAGGCAATACCGTGATCCACCGTGACCAGCAGATCCGGCTTCAATACGGCCAGCTCTTCCACCAGCGACGGCGACAGACCATAGCCATGCACCATTCTGTTCGGCACCGCATGCACCACATCGCGCGCGCCCAGCATGCGCAGGCCGCGCACGCCGACCGCACATGCGGTGGCCCCGTCACAGTCGAAATCGCCGACGATCAGGATGCGCTTGTCATTGGCGATCGCATCGGCCAACAACGCAACCGCTGCCTGCATGCCACCCAACAACTCCGGCGCATGCAACTGCGCCAGACGCGGCTGGGCCTGCCCGGGCGTGGTTGCGCCGCGTGCGGCATAGATGCGACGCAGCAGCGGCAGGGTTTCATCGCCCCAGCCGTCGCTTGCAACAGCGTCACGGCGAACGACCTTCAGATTCTCACTCATCAGCCAGCGTCGCTATCGGTTTTTTCCAGAAGCACCAACGCTGCCCGCGGGTGAGGCGATACGCCGTGCCATCCTCGAAATCGAGCTGCAGTTCGCTGAGCTCGCCCCGCGACAGGGCAGCAAGCAATGGCGTGATGGCATCGTTGGCCAGTTGCTGCAGCGAGCGCAGCTGGCGCAGATCAACCAGCGCGTCCACGCTCTGCTCACCGCCCAGGCGTACGCCAGCCAGTGCGGCCAGACCTTGCACCAATGCATCGCGGCTGCGCACCTGCGCATGTGCGGTATGCACCGTTTGCGGCAGGCTGCCGGCGCCCCAGAACCACAGGGAATTCACCGCACGTTGACCCTGCGCCACACGTTGCTCGTTCCACGGATGCTGGTGCAATACAACCTGCGCTTCGGTCAACAAACCACGCCAACGGCGCCCGTTCTCACCATCGGGAAGATGCGCGAACAGATCATCGCCAAGCACCGCATCGGGCTCGGCGAACGTGGGCAGCGGTGTGTCTTCCGGCAGGCGCAGATACCAGCGTGCAGGTGTCGGCGCATCCAGTTGATAGCCGAATCCTGCGAACAGCGGCTGCAATGCAGGCAGCAGTGCCTCCACGTCGGCCTGCTCCAGACGCAGGGTTTCCGCTGCAGCCATCAGCCGCGCGCCCTGCATGTCGGGCACGATATTGGCCGGATCGGCGCGCAGCCAGAAGCCGCCGGCGGCATCGCCGGCATCGGTCTGGCGGGTCAGGGCGGCGGCCGACCAATCGGCCGGCTGCACGCTGAAGTGACGGCGCAGCTGCGCCGATTCACCCGCCGTACCGAGCGAACGCTCGGCACGGCCCAGTGCTGCAGCCACCTGCGCCGGCAGTTCGCCTGCCGGGAAACGGCTGCGTGCGGGCAGCAGCAGTGTGGCTTTGGCCATCGTCAGTCGAGGTATTCGACGCTGATGATTTCGTACTCGCGCTGCCCGGCCGGTGCGTCGATGGCGATGGCGTCGCCCTCGTGCTTGCCGATCATCGCGCGCGCCACTGGCGAGGAAATGGCGATCAAGCCCTGCTTGATGTCCGCTTCCAGGTCGCCAACGATCTGGTAACGCTTCTCTTCGTCGTTTTCCACGTCAGCCAGCGTCACCGTCGCGCCAAACACCACCTTGCTACCGGCGTTGAGCTTGCTGATGTCGATGACTTCCGAGTGCGACAGCTCACCTTCCAGCAGCTTGATGCGACCTTCGATGAAGCTCTGCTCTTCGCGTGCAGCGTGGTACTCGGCATTTTCCTTCAGGTCACCGTGCTCGCGCGCTTCGGCGATGGCAGCGATGACCTTGGGGCGCTTTTCCGATTTCAGGTGATCCAGCTCGTCACGCAGGCGCTTGGCGCCCTTCATCGTGATGGGGGCTCTCATGCATTCAACTCCTTGTGCAGTTCCTGCAGCGACAACACCGGACCGGTGCCACGGAACTCCAGCGACTGCACCAGCGCCTTGGCGCCTGCAACCGTGGTGGAGTACGTGATGCGGTTCTGCAGTGCTTCGCGGCGGATCGAGAACGAGTCGTTGATCGCCGCACGGCCTTCGGTCGTGTTGACGATGTAGACGATCTCGCCATTCTTGATGCTGTCCACGATGTGCGGACGGCCTTCAACTACCTTGTTGACCACGTCACAGGTGTAACCATGCTGCTGCAACCACGCGGCGGTGCCGCGGGTAGCCACCAGCGAATAACCACGCTCGACCAGGCCCTGCACCGCCGGCATCACGCGCTGCTTGTCAGCGTCGCGCACCGAGATGAAGACCTTGCCGACCGGCGGGGTCTTGATGCTGCCGGCTTCCTGCGCACGTGCGAACGCGGCGCTGAAGCTGCGGCCCACACCCATCACCTCACCGGTGGAGCGCATTTCTGGCCCAAGGATCGGGTCCACGCCCTGGAACTTGGCGAACGGGAAGATGGCTTCCTTCACCGAGTAATAGCCCGGCACGATTTCCTTGGTTGCGCCCTGCTCGGCCAACGTCTTGCCGGCCATGCAGCGTGCAGCAATCTTGGCCAGCGCCATGCCGGTGGCCTTGGACACGAACGGCACGGTACGCGAGGCGCGCGGGTTCACTTCCAGCAGGAAGATCACATCCTTGCCATCGGCGTCGGTCTGCACGGCGAACTGGGTGTTCATCAGGCCGACAACCTTCAACGCCTTGGCCAGCTCGGTGACCTGGCGACGCAGTTCGGCCTGGGTTTCAGCCGACAGCGAGTACGGCGGCAGCGAGCAGGACGAGTCACCGGAGTGCACACCGGCTTCTTCGATGTGCTCCATCACGCCGCCGATCAGGACGTTGCCATCCTTGTCGCAGATGATGTCCACGTCGGCTTCGACCGCCGCATCCAGGAAGTGGTCCAGCAGCACCGGCGAATCGTTGGACACCTTTACCGCGTCGCGCACATAGCGGGCCAGGTCGGATTCGCTGTACACGATTTCCATCGCACGGCCGCCAAGCACGTAGCTCGGGCGCACCACCAGCGGGTAGCCGATTTCGCGGGCCAGCAGCAGGGCTTCCTGGTCGTTGCGGGCGATGCGGTTCGGCGGCTGCTTCAGGCCGAGCTTGTCGACCAGCTGCTGGAAACGCTCACGGTCTTCGGCCAGGTCGATGGAGTCCGGCGAGGTGCCGATCACCGGCACGCCATTGGCTTCCAGTGCGCGCGCCAGCTTCAGCGGGGTCTGGCCGCCGTACTGCACGATCACGCCCTTGGGCTTTTCGAGCTCGACGATTTCCAGCACGTCTTCCAGCGTCAGCGGCTCGAAGTACAGGCGATCGGAGGTGTCGTAATCGGTGGAGACGGTTTCCGGGTTGCAGTTGACCATGATGGTTTCATAGCCGTCCTCGCGCAGGGCGAGCGCGGCATGCACGCAGCAGTAGTCGAACTCGATGCCCTGACCGATGCGGTTCGGGCCACCACCCAGAATCATGATCTTGTCGCGGTTGCTCGGTGCGGCCTCGCACTCCTCCTCGTAGGTGGAGTACAGATAGGCGGTACCGGTAGCGAATTCGCCCGCGCAGGAATCCACGCGCTTGTACACCGGGCGCACCTTGTGTGCACGACGCAGCGCACGGATGGCGGCTTCGTTGGTGCCGGTCAGCTGGGCCAGGCGCGCATCGGAGAAGCCGGCACGCTTGAGCACACGCAGGCGTGCAGCGTTGAGCGAGTCGATGCCTTCGGCATGGACCTGCTTTTCGTCGGCGATGATTTCCTCGATCTGGTCGAGGAACCACGGGTCGATATGCGACATCGCAAAGATGTCTTCAACGCTCAGGCCGCTGCGGAATGCATCACCCACGTAGAACAGACGCTCCGGGCCCGGGGCCTTGAGCTCGCGCTTCATGGTGGCGATGTCGTCTTCGTTGCTCAGGTCCAGCTCGGTCGGGTCGAGGCCAACCTTGCCGGTTTCAAGGCCACGCAGGGCCTTCTGCAGCGATTCCTTGAAGGTGCGGCCCATCGCCATCACCTCGCCCACCGACTTCATCTGGGTGGTCAGGCGTGCATCGGCAGCCGGGAACTTCTCGAAGGCAAAGCGCGGAATCTTGGTGACGACGTAATCGATCGACGGCTCGAACGAAGCCGGGGTAAGCCCGCCGGTGATTTCGTTCTTCAATTCGTCCAGGGTGTAACCCACGGCCAGCTTGGCGGCGACCTTGGCGATCGGGAAGCCGGTGGCCTTGGAGGCCAGTGCCGAGGAACGCGACACGCGCGGGTTCATCTCGATCACTACCACGCGGCCGGTGGTCGGGCTGATGCCGAACTGCACGTTGGAGCCGCCGGTGTCTACGCCGATCTTGCGCAGCACGGCGATGGAGGCATCGCGCAGGCGCTGGTATTCCTTGTCGGTCAGGGTCTGTGCCGGCGCCACGGTGATCGAGTCACCGGTGTGCACGCCCATCGGGTCGAGGTTCTCGATCGAGCAGACGATGATGCAGTTGTCCGCGGTGTCGCGGACCACTTCCATCTCGAATTCCTTCCAGCCCAGCACCGACTCTTCCACCAGCACTTCGCTGGTCGGCGACAGTTCCAGGCCGCGGCTGACGATCTCGATCAGCTCTTCGCGGTTGTAGGCGATACCGCCGCCGCTGCCGCCCAGGGTGAAGGACGGGCGGATGATGGTCGGGTAGCCAACGCGGGTCTGGATTTCCAGCGCTTCTTCCAGCGTGTGGGCAACGGCTGCGGTCGGGCATTCCAGACCGATTTCGCCCATCGCCACGCGGAACAGCTCGCGGTCTTCGGCCATCATGATCGCTTCGCGCTTGGCGCCGATCAGTTCGACGTTGTACTTCTCCAGCACGCCGTGGTCAGCCAGGTCCAGCGCGCAGTTCAGCGCGGTCTGGCCACCCATGGTCGGCAGCAGCGCGTCGGGGCGCTCCTTCTCGATGATCTTCTCGACCATCTGCCAGGTGATCGGCTCGATGTAGACGGCGTCAGCCATCTCCGGGTCGGTCATGATGGTGGCCGGGTTGGAGTTCACCAACACCACGCGGTAACCCTCGTCACGCAGCGCCTTGCACGCCTGCGCGCCGGAGTAGTCGAACTCACAGGCTTGGCCGATGACGATCGGGCCGGCGCCGATGATCAGGATGGTTTTTAGGTCGGTGCGCTTTGGCATGACAATCCTCAGTAAAGTCGTTCCTGCCACGCCGTCGGGGCGAGCCAGGTTATCTGATCGGTCGAAGCGGCATTGACCGCTCCGTGTTCGACCGCGGCGCGGACATCACGCTGCATCGCGGCCCAGCTGGGAGCAGCCGCGCCCAAGCGCGCGCCGATCCGGTTGTTGTGGGCATCCATCGCCCCGCTTGCATCGTTCAACCCGTCGCTCTCCATCACCCTGGTCACCCAATCGACGCAGCGCGGCGACAAGGTGTAGGCGACGATGGCGCTGGCCAGACTGTGCCGGTATGCATCGGCAGGACCATTACGTCCGCCGGGCAGATCGGCCTGGAAAAACTTCCAGTAGACATTGGCAAGCACGAAGGTCGGATAGGCAGCCAGCACCATTGCAGCCATCACTGGCCATAGCCAGCGACGGAACCCTGAAGCGGCTGCCGTCCGGGGCATCAGGCCTTGGCCTTTTCCATCAAGGTGATGAAGCGGTCAAACAGCGGCGCCACGTCACGCGGGCCGGGCGATGCTTCCGGGTGACCCTGGAAGGAGAACGCCGGCGCATCGGTCAACGCGATGCCCTGGATGGTCTGGTCGAACAGCGAGCGGTGGGTAACCCGGACATTGGCCGGCAGCACGCTTTCGTCGATGGCGAAGCCGTGGTTCTGCGAGGTGATCATCACCCGGCCGTCGTCGATGTCCTGCACCGGATGGTTGGCACCGTGGTGGCCATGGCCCATCTTCATGGTCTTTGCGCCCGAGGCCAGGCCGAGCAGCTGGTGGCCCAGGCAGATACCGAAGGTCGGCACCTTCTTTTCGACAAAGGTCTTGATCGCGCTGATGGCGTAGTCACACGGTTCCGGGTCGCCCGGGCCGTTGGACAGGAACACGCCGTCCGGATTCATCGCCAGCACTTCGGCCGCCGGGGTCTGCGCCGGCACCACGGTCAGCTCGCAACCGCGTTCGGCGAGCATGCGCAGGATGTTGGTCTTCACGCCGAAGTCGTAGGCCACAACCTTGAACTTCGGTTCGGCGCGGACGAATTCATTGCTGTCCAGGTCCAGCTGGCCGTCAGCCCAGCTGTAAGGCTTGTTGGTGCTGACCACCTTGGCCAGATCCATGCCCTTCAGGCCGGGGAACTTGCGTGCTGCTTCCAGTGCCTTCTCGACATCGATGTCGGGGCCGGCCATCAGTGCGCCGTTCTGCGCACCGCGCTCACGCAGGATGCGGGTCAGCTTGCGGGTATCGATGCCGGAGATGGCCACCACGCCGCGCTGGATCAACCAATCCTGCAGCGACACCTGGTTGCGCCAGCTGCTCGGGCGGCGCGGCACATCGCGCACGATCAGGCCCGATGCCCATACCTTGGCGGCTTCATCGTCCTGGTCGTTCATACCGGTGTTGCCGATATGCGGGTAGGTCAGGGTGATCATCTGCCGGGCGTAGGACGGATCGGTCAGCATTTCCTGATAACCGGTCATGGCAGTGTTGAACACCACCTCACCCACGGATAGGCCGGGCGCGCCTACGGATTCGCCCTCGAATACGGTGCCGTCTTCGAGCACGAGAATTGCGGCTTGGGTCACGGGAATCTCACTTTGGCTACCGGGGGACTCCGAAGCCACGCCTGCGTTCGCGGTCAAAAACCGGTTGCAAAAAAGCGCGGACGGCGGTCTGGGAACCGGTCCGGCTAACGTGTTTCGGCGAGCCGGAATTGTAAAGGCAAGGGGGCACCAACGCCAGCGCCCCGTGCGCTTTCCTTCAGCTGTTCAGGCGCAAGCGGATCCTTTTCCGGATGGATCACGCCGCGAATTCAGCTTTCTCAGGCCTCGGTCACGTTTCCGAGCAGATCCCGCACCCGGTACTGGCCGGGGCTGCGCTGGCGCAACTGTTTGGCTGCATGCAGGGCGCCACGCGCAAAAATGTCGCGGTTCGTCGCCCGATGCACCAGTTCAACCCGCTCACCCAGACCGGTGAACTGCACGAAATGCTCGCCGATGATGTCGCCGGCACGCAGGCTGGCATAGCGCGGCTCGGCGCCGCCGTGCACCGCCGATTCGCCCAGCGTCAGCGCGGTGCCCGAGGGCGCGTCCTTCTTGTGGACATGGTGCGACTCGACGATGTCGCAATCCCAGCCCGGCAACGCCGCCGCCGCCCGCTCCACCAGCTCGGCCAGCACCGCCACGCCCAGACTGAAATTGGTTGCCCAGACCAGCGGAATCCTGGCTGCCGCCGTGGCCAGCGCCGCCTGTTGCTGGGCACTGATGCCGGTAGTGCCCGATACCAGGCCCACACCCCGCTCGGCACACAGCGCCAGAACCGGGTCGAAGCCCTCCGGCAGGCTGAAATCAATCGCCACATCGAAAGCCGGCGCGCCGGCCAGCTCACTGGCGGCAAAATGCGGAATGCCATCGATCACGCGCTGGATCGGCGGTTTGCGCACCACCGCAGCAACCACCTGCAACGAGGAATCTTCTGCCGCGAGCCGCAGCAGGGCCTGACCCATGCGCCCGGAGGCACCGTGGATCAACAAACGGGTGGGAGTCGTATTCATGGGCCGAACGCTAACGCCTCAAGCGCCCCGCGCACAAGCGCGCTGCGCGTCATTCCATCCGGCCGACGTGGGTAACCGCTCGGCTGCTGGTCAGATAGGTGCGCCAACGCCTGCGTTCGACGGTATCGCGACCACGGCTGACCATGCGCACACCCGCCATTTCAACAATGGCCGACACCTCGACCTCAGCCGAACGGCCGTCACTGGCAATGCTGATATCGCCGACTGTCTGTTCGTAACGCAGCGGCATGCGCCCGCCGAACATTTCGCGCAACTGACGCAGCTGCTGCATGCTCTGCGCCAGCGCTGCGCAGGATTGCTCGCGGTCATGACTCTGTTCGGCCTGTGCGGTTTCGGTCTTGGTCACCGTGGTCTGCACATAGTCTTTTGACAACATTTCGCACAAGGGCTTGTCATCGCTTGCTGCAATGGCGAGGTCAGTACGCTGGTACAGCGCGCGCACCTGGTCCTGATTGATCTTGTTGCCGCCACGCAGGTACACCGACGCACAAACCGCCAGCACCACGACCAGCACCACAATTCCGATAAACGACCTCATGCCGATACCCCCCGGTTGCTTCCTGCAATCGCCACAGTGTACAGCCGGCGCTTATCGACAGGCACAGCCCAAATCCCGGCACCCGCCCCTGCCCTGCACTGCCCATCCGGGTCGGCCAACGTCGGATCAGCAGGCATTGCCGCAGATACGACAACGCCGGGATAACCCGGCGTCGTCGTATCACTCAATGCTGTTTCGGCTCGCCGGGCCCGCAACTGCTGCACCCACCACATGCACCGCCACTGCTGGCCGCCGGCGGCGCCAGCCGGCGCCCCCAGGCCTGCAGGCGCGGCGAACGCTGCGGGCGCACCAGCCACAACGCCAGCATGCCGCGCAGCTTGCGCAATACCCCCGGGAACTGCTTCTTCAGCACCACCCAGGCACTGACCAGCACCGCCACGGCGATGATCAGGTATTGCAGCAACAGGCTCTTGTCCATCTCAGCCGGCTCCCAACGCCACCGCCACCTGGTAGGTGACGAACGCCGCCAGATACGCCGCACCAAACAGGTACACCGTGGCAAAGGCCATCTGCTTCCACGAGTTGGTCTCGCGCTTGATGGTGGCCAGGGTGGAAATGCACATCGGCGCGTAAATGAACCACACCATCAGCGACAGACCGGTCGCCAGCGTCCACCCATCACTGATCACCGGGGTCAGCGCCTGGATGGCGGCATCGTCATCGGCAGCGGACAGCGCATAGATCGTGGCCAGCGAGGACACCGCCACCTCTCGCGCACCCATGCCGGGAATCAAGGCAATGCAGATCTGCCAGTTGAAGCCCAGCGGGGCGAAGATCACCGCCATCGCATGACCGATCTGGCCGGCAAAGCTGTAATCGATAGCCGGCATGGTCGCGTTCTCCGGCGCACCCGGATACGACAGCAGGAACCACAGCAGGATGGTCAACGACAGGATGATGCCGCCGACGCGCTTGAGGAAGATCATCGCGCGTTCGTACAGGCCTACCAGCAGGTCGCGCGGATTGGGTAGCCGATAGGACGGCAGCTCCAGCATCAAGGGATGCTCGCTCTTGTCGCGACGGAACTTCTTCATCGTCCACGACATCACCAGCGCGCTGAGGATGCCGGCCAGATACAGCGCAAACAGCACCAGACCCTGCTGGTTGAACATGCCCCACACGGTCTTGGCCGGGATGAAGGCGCCGATCAGCAAGGCATAGACCGGCAAGCGCGCCGAGCAGGTCATCAGCGGCGCGACCAGGATGGTGGCCAGACGATCACGCGGATCCTGGATCGATCGGGTCGACATGATGCCCGGCACCGCACAGGCGAAGCTGGACAGCAGCGGGATGAACGAACGCCCCGACAAACCCGCCGCCGCCATCATCCGATCCAGCAGGAACGCAGCGCGCGGCAGATAGCCCGACTCTTCCAAGGCCAGAATGAAGGCGAACAGGATCAGAATCTGCGGCAGAAACACCAGCACGCCGCCAACACCGGCAATGATGCCGTCAACCAGCAGGCTGCTCAGCGGCCCTTCCGGCAACTTGGCTGCTGCCAGCTGGCCGAGCCAGGCGAAACCGGCCTCGATGCCATCCATCAGTGGCGTGGCCCAGGCATACACCGCCTGGAAGATCAGGAACATGACCACCGCCAGGGTCAGCAGGCCGTAAACCGGGTGCAGCAACCAACGGTCCAGCGCGTCGTCCACCTTGGCAGTCGGCGCGGGCATGCGTACGGCCGAGGCCAGAATGTCGCGCACCTGCACGTGGTAGTCAGCACCAGGCTCAACCGGATGCACCGGCATCGCATCCAGATGCGGCATCAGCGCGTCGATGCGTTCCACCAGCGCGCGCGCGCCGTGGTGACGCACCGCCACGGTTTCCACCACCGGCACGCCCAGCGCCTTCTCCAGCGCCGGCACGTCGATTTCGATGCCGCGTTTGCGCGCCGCATCGACCATGTTCAAGGCCACCACCATCGGCTTGCCGAGCTCGCGCACTTCCAGCGCGAAACGCAGGTGCAGGCGCAGGTTGGTCGCATCGATGACGCAGATCAGTGCATCTGGCGCGGCTTCGCCCGGATAGAAACCCCGGCACAGGTCACGGGTGATTGCCTCGTCCAAGCTGGCTGGCTGCAGGCTGTAGGCGCCCGGCAGGTCCAATACCGCGAATTCCTGCCCGGAAGGCCCGCGCATGCGGCCTTCCTTGCGTTCCACGGTGACACCACTGTAATTGGCCACCTTCTGGCGGCTGCCGGTCAACTGGTTGAACAGCGCGGTCTTGCCGCTGTTCGGGTTGCCTACCAGGGCCAACCGTGCAACTGCCGTACTCATGACTGCGCTCCTTCTGCGCTTATCTGGACCCGCGCGGCCTCGCTGCGGCGCAGGGCGAAGCGGGTAAAGCCCACCTGGTACAGCAGCGGCTCGCCGCCCACCGGGCCACGCGCGACCAGACGCACCTCTTCTCCGTTGACGAAACCCAGCTCGCGCAGACGGCGCGCAATGGCGTCATTGGCATGCAGGTCCTGAACGCTTTCCACCCGCGCTGAAGCATGCAGCGGCAAATCTGACAACGTCACTGAATGGGTGCCTATGTAGAGTGGATAAGAATGATTATCGATTGTAGCATCGCCGCGCTGCGTCATGGTGTCCCACCCGTGCACCGCTATGATTCGTCGGATTTCCGTTAAAACAGGCATTACCTATGAGCGATGCACTGCTCGTGCAGCACCAGGGCGCGGTAGCGACCCTTTCGATGAACCGGCCGGACCTGCACAACGCCTTCGACGCCGCCTTGATCGGCGCCCTGACTGAAACCCTGGCCAGCTTGGGCGCCGACCCGGCGGTGCGGGCCGTGGTCCTGGCCGGAACCGGCCCCTCGTTCTCGGCCGGCGCCGACCTGCAGTGGATGCGCGTCATGGCCAGCGCCAGCCAGGAAGAGAACCGCATCGACTCGCTGGCCTTGGCGCGGCTGATGCGCACCCTGGACGAACTGCCCAAGCCGACCATCGCCCGCGTCCACGGCGCCAGCTTTGGTGGCGGCGTCGGCCTGGTGGCCTGCTGCGATATCGCCATCGCTGCCGAGGAGGCACGCTTCGGCCTGACCGAAAGCCGGCTGGGGCTGCTGCCTGCGGTCATTTCCCCCTATGTGATTGCCGCGATCGGCCCCCGTCAGGCGCGCCGCTGGTTCGCTACCGGCGAGCATTTCGACGCCGCCACCGCGCAGCAGATCGGGTTGGTCCACCAGGTAGTGGCTGCCGACGCATTGGATGCCGCCGTGCAGGCCCAGCTCAAACTACTGGGCAAAGCCGGCCCGGTCGCCAGTGCATCGGCCAAGGTGCTGGTACGCGAAGTCCACGCCGCCGTCGGCGACCGCGACGGCCTGGACCGCGCCAATGCCGGCTTGATTGCCGCCCTGCGCGCCTCCGATGAAGGCCGCGAAGGCCTGTCCGCCTTCCTTGAGAAGCGCGCCCCCCGTTGGGCCGCGCACTGATCCGCGCCCTCCTCCAGCCAAAGACCGCTCAATGAATGATTTCGTCCGTATCGTCGAAGTAGGCCCGCGTGATGGCCTGCAGAATGAAAAGCAGCTCATCGCCACCGCCGACAAGATCGCGTTGATCGACCGGCTGTCGGCCACCGGCCTGCGCAGCATCGAGGCCACCAGCTTCGTCAGCCCCAAGTGGGTGCCACAGCTGGCCGACGCCGCCGAGGTGTTTGCCGGCATCCATAAGCAGCCGGGGGTGAGCTACCCGGTGCTGGTACCCAACGAGCAAGGCTATGAACGCGCCTTGGCCGTGGGCGCCACCGAGGTGGCGGTGTTCACTGCCGCCTCCGAGCAGTTCAACCGCACCAACACCAATGCCGGCATCGACGAGTCGCTGCAGCGCTTCGAGCCTATCCTGGCGCGGGCAAAGCAGGACGGCGTGCGGGTACGTGGCTACGTCTCCACCGTGCTCGGTTGCCCGTATCAGGGCGAGGTGCCGCTGGCGGACGTGGTGCGCGTGGCCACCCGCCTGCACGCCATGGGCTGTTACGAGATATCACTGGGCGACACCATCGGCGTCGGCACCCCGCGCAAGGCGCGGGCGATGCTGCAGGCGGTGGCCGCCGAACTACCGGTAGCGGCGCTGGCCGTGCACTTCCACGATACCTATGGGCAGGCGTTGGCCAATATCGCCGCCTGTCTGGAAGAAGGCGTGGCCGTGGTCGACGCCGCCGTCGCCGGTACCGGCGGCTGCCCCTATGCACGTGGTGCAAGTGGTAATGTCGCCAGCGAAGACGTCGTTTACATGTTGCACGGCATGGGGATGAGCACCGGCGTGGACTTGCCGGCGCTGGCCGCTACAGGGAACTGGCTCGCAGAAAGACTGGGCCGGCAGACAGGCAGCAAGACAGGAAAGGCGTTGACAGTGTCATGACCGTATCCGGCCAGCATGTAATTCCTGACGACGGCGCTCACCGCGCCGCGCATGTCGACGCGCTGGCTGGATTGGAACACGCCCTGCAGCAACCGCTGCCACTGAATCTGCAACAGGCCCTGCTGGCCGCCCGCGACGCCCTGTCCGAAGCCATGGCCGAGCGGCGGGCGGCACAACGCCGCTATGCCGCGCTGTTCGATGCGGTACCCGACCCGGTCAGCATTCTCAGCGCAACCGGGGTGGTACTGGACGTCAACAGCGCCGGGGTTCGCGCCTATGGCCGTACCCGTGAGGAGATCGTTGGCCAACCCATCGAGCTGCTCAATCCCGACCTGCCTGCCGACCACCTGGAGCCGGTCTGGGAAACCCTCAACCGCGGCGAAACCTATGTGGTGGAAGTCACCAACATGCGGGGCAACGGCAGTCGCTTCCCGGTGGAAGTGCATTCGGCCGTGGTCGAGCATGACGGCGAGCACTGCATCGTCGCCGTTGCCCGCGACCTGAGCCGGCGCTGGCAGGCCGAAACCCGCTACCGCCTGTTGCTGGAGTCCATCGACAAGGGCGTGATGCTGTTCGACCGCCATCTCGGCATCATTTCCGCCAATCCGGCTGCGCACCGCATCTTCAACCTGGGCAGCGTTGCCCCGGCCAAGGTGCCGCTGCACGGCGACGAGTGGATCAGCGTTGACGAACACGGCCGCCGGCTGCGGCCCGAGCAGTGGCCGGTGACCCGCGCTTTCGCCGAGGGGCGGACCATCCCCAGCACCATCATCGGCCTCTACCACCGCCCGAACGGCCGCATGATCTGGATCTCGATCACCACCGTGCCGGTGTTCTCGGCCGGCTGTGACCTGCCCGACCACGTGTTTTCATTGTTCAGTGACATCACCGAGCTCAAGCGCGACCACGCGCTGTTCGACCGCGCCCAATCGCTGGCGCATATCGGCGGTTGGGAATGGGACCGTGGCCAGCAGCACCTGTACCTGACCGGCGAGGCACAGCGCATTCTCGGCCAACAGTCGGCACCCACCGACCTGGAACAACTTGCGGCCTGCCTCAACAGCCTCTCCCGCCAGCAGCTGCGCGAGGCAATGGACCTGGTGGTCGAACAGCACACCGGCTTCGAGCTGGAACTGCAGGGCCAGCGTGCCAGCGGCCACAGCTTCTGGATACGGATGATCGGCGAGGTGGAGCCCGGCGATGTGGCCTCCACCCGCATTGCCGGCACCTTGCAGGACATCACCGAGCCCAAACATGCCGAGCAGACCCTCAAGAACCAGGCGCGTACCGACCCGCTGACCGGCATCATGAACCGCGATGCCGCGCTCACCGACCTGGAAACCCGGCTCAGCAACCCCTCCCACGCCGGAGTGGCGGTGCTGTACATCGACCTGGACCGGTTCAAGACCGTCAATGACGTACTGGGCCACAACGCCGGCGATCTGCTGCTGATCGAAGCCACCCGCCGCATTGCCGATGCCATTGGTACCGAGGGCCTGCTGGCACGTTTTGGTGGCGATGAGTTCGTGGTCACCTGTGACGCGCGCGACCTGCCCGGGCGCCCGGAGCAATTGGCCGAAGCGATCACCCGCGCCTTCATCCCGCCGTTCCAGTTCGGCAAGGACGAGTTCCCGGTCACCACCAGCATCGGTATTGCCCGCGCGCCGCAGGATGGCCTGCGGCCGCAGCAGCTGATCCAGAATGCCGACCTGGCCATGTACGAATGCAAGCGCCGCGACCGCAATGGCTGGCAGCTGTTCTCACCGGAGCTGGCCCGGCGCCAGCGCGACCGCCTGCAGATTGAACGGCGCCTGCGCAAAGCATTGGACCGCGACGAGTTCCGCCTGGTCTACCAACCGCAGGTGGACCTGCGCAGCGGCCAGACCATCGCCTGCGAAGCGTTGATCCGCTGGCGCAACCGCCAGCTCGGCGAGCTGCGCCCGGACATCTTCATCAGCCATGCCGAGAACACCGGCGACATCGTGCGTATCGGCGAATGGGTATTGCATCAGGCGTGCCGGCAGATCCGTGAATGGCACAACGAAGGCCTGGGCATGATGCGGGTGGCGATCAACGTCTCCTACCGGCAGTTCAGCGGCGACCGCCTGGCCCGGCAGGTACGCGAGGTGCTGGACCATTACGGGCTGCCGGGCAGCTCGCTGGAGCTGGAATTCACCGAGCGGGTATTGATCGAGGATGCACCGGCTACCCTGCGCACCTTTGCCGAGCTGCGCGCCATGGGCGTGGTACTGACCATCGACGACTTCGGCGAGGGCTACAGCGCCCTGAACTACCTGCGCACCCTGCCCATCCACGGCCTCAAGCTCAGCCAGCTGTTCATCAGCGGGGTTCCCGACAATCCCTCCGATGTGGCGGTGTGCGAAGCGGTCTGCGGCATCGCCCGCAGCCTGGGGCTGGGCTTGGTAGCAGAGGGCATCGAGTCGGAGGCACAACGGCAGTTCCTGCTCGGACTGGGTGTTCCGGTTGGACAGGGCTTCCTGTTCGCGCCCGGCCTGTCGCCCACCGATTTCAGCCGGCAGATGACCTGAGCGGAAGCAGCGGGCCAAGTGCATCGCACAGCCATGTAGCCCAGGTAAGCGAAGCGCATCCGGGGCTTTCGGCATAAACGCAAAGTCCTCGAATACCCTCATTCCCCGGGTGCGCTTCGCTTACCCGGGCTACCTTGGCGCTCCGGACACTATGTCCCGGCCTGCCGCGTCACAGGTCTGATCACGCCAACTTGGCAGCGATCGGCATCAGCTAGAATCGGCGGATCACCCAGCAGGATTGTTCCAATGCAGCTGTCTTCCGTTCGTGCCGTCATCACCGGCGGCGTCTCCGGCCTTGGCCTTGGCGTCGCTCAGTTCCTGGTCGCCAATGGTGGCAAAGTCGCCCTGTTCGACCTCAACGATGAAAAGGGCGCCGCAGCGGTCGCCGAGCTGGGCACCGACAATGCCCGTTACTTCACCACCAATGTCACCGATGAAGCCGGCGTTGCCGCCAACCTGGCCGCCGCCAGGGAATTTCTGGGCGGCTTGAACGTGGTGATGAACTGCGCCGGCATCCTCGGCGCCGGCCGCGTACTCGGCCGGGAAGCCGCCATGCCGCTGGCCAACTTCCAGAGCACGGTGATGGTCAACCTGGTCGGCAGCTTCAACGTCGCCAAGGCCGGCGCCGAGCTGATGCAGCACAACGAAGCCAACGCCGACGGCGAGCGCGGCGTGATCATCAACACCGCCTCGGTGGCCGCCTATGAGGGCCAGATCGGTCAGGCCGCCTACTCCGCCTCCAAGGGCGGCGTGGTCGGCATGACCCTGCCGATGGCGCGCGAGCTGTCGCGTTTCGGCATCCGCGTGCTGACCATCGCCCCGGGCGTGTTCTGGACGCCGATGGTCGATGGCATGCCGCAGAACGTGCAGGAATCGCTGGCCGCGTCCATCCCGTTCCCGTCGCGCCTGGGCCAGCCGGCCGATTTCGCCAGCCTGGTCGGCCACATCATTGGCAATACCTACCTCAACGGTGAGACTATTCGCCTTGACGGTGCCGTGCGTCTGGCACCGAAGTGACCCATCCGCGGGCGCCCACACGGCGCCCGCCTCCGTTTACCCCAATAGACTTTCCAAGCATGAAAGCCAACGACATCAAGAAAGGCAACGTCGTCGAGTACAACAACGGCGTCTATCAGATCCGCGACATCGAGCGCAGCTCACCGCAGGGCCGCGGCGGCAACGTCCGCTTCCGTTTCATCATGTACAGCGTGCCGGGCGGCAACAAGCTCGATGCCAGCTTCGATGCCGATGACAACCTGCCCGAAGTCGAGCTGCTGCGCCGGCAGTCCACCTTCTCCTACATGGATGGCGATGCCTTCGTGTTCATGGACGACGAGGACTTCACCCCGTACACGCTGGACGCGGACGTGATCGGCGATGACGCCGGCTACATCACCGAAGGCCTGAACGGCATCTTCGTGCAGGTGATCGACGACCAGCCGGTCGCCATCCAGCTGCCACAGCACGTCACCCTGGAAGTGGTGGAAACCCCGCCGGAGCTGAAGGGCGGCACCGCCACCAAGCGGCCGAAGCCGGCCAAGCTCAGCACCGGCCTGGAAATCATGGTGCCGGAATACATCGTCAACGGCGAACGCATCCTGGTGAACACCACCACCGGTGAGTTTGGCGGCCGCGCCGATTGATTGACCGCAGCCTCCCGCCCAATGGCGGGGGGCTGTAGTGGCTGGTTTGTAGGAGCGGCGTAAGCCGCGAAGCTGTCCAACTGAAACGGCTGAAGGCTTTCAGGACCTGAAACATTGCCAGCTTCGCGGCTTACGCCGCTCCCACAAGCTACAAGCTGCAGACCTGCTTTCAGGCCACTACCGGGAAATACAGCGATACCGCGGCCCCACCCAACGGTGAGGTGCCGATCATCGCGGTGCCACCGGACTGTGCCGCGAACCCATAGACCTGGCTCAAGCCCAGGCCACTGCCATCACCAACGCTTTTGGTGGTGAAGAACGGCTCGAACACGCTTTCCTGGATCTCCGCCTGGATGCCCGGCCCGCTATCGC
Organism: Stenotrophomonas sp. STEN240; assembly: GCF_056756175.1. Classification (NCBI taxonomy): domain Bacteria; kingdom Pseudomonadati; phylum Pseudomonadota; class Gammaproteobacteria; order Lysobacterales; family Lysobacteraceae; genus Stenotrophomonas; species Stenotrophomonas sp. STEN240. The sequence goes on from NZ_JBRRBO010000002.1 coordinate 163,927, forward strand.
CCACACAGATGCTGACGAAGGGGCCACGCTCGCCGCCGCCCGAGGGCACGATGATGGTTTCCAGCCGCGCGCACAGCACCACCTTGCCGACACCGTGCATGGCATCGCGGCTATTGCTCAGCAGGTTCAACAGCGCTGCCTCCAGCTGACCCACGTCCACCGAAATCGGTGGCAGGTCCGCCGCCAACTCAATCTCCAGCTCGATGGTCTCGCCGCAGACCCGCCGGTACATCTCCAGCGAGGCCGTGAGCAGGTCGTCGACCCGGCTCAGCTGCGGCACCAGCGTCTGCCCGCGCCCGAAGGCCAGCATCTGCCGTGTCAATTGGGTGCCACGCTCCACCGCGCGATGGGCGATATCCAGGATCCGGCGCACGCTTTCGTCGCCCGAACGCCGCAGCGACAACATGTCCAGGCTGTTGCCGATCACCGACAGCAGATTGTTGAAATCATGCGACAAACCCAGGGTGAGCTTGCCAACCGCATCAAGACGCTGCGCACGCAGGGCGATTTCCTGCGCCTCGCGAACACGCTTCTGGGTCTGGAAGATCTCGGTGATGTCACGGATCAGCACCAGCACGCGTGAGCCCGCCGGGTCGGACACCCGCTCCATCATCACCGAGGCGCGGAAGCGGACGCCATCGTTGCGCACCATCGCCAGGCTGAGTTGCTCGATGCCCTGCTCCAGGGTCCGCGCCACCGCCTGCTCGGCAACCCCGCGCTGCGAATCGGCGGCGCTGAACAACAGCGAGAACGGTTGCGTGCGGAGCTCTTCAGCGGCATAGCCGAGCACCGCCGCAACACCGGCATTGCCGCCGAGCACGCGGCCATCGGAGTCAAGCTGGAGAATGGCGCAGCAGTGCAGCTTCAATACGTCATCGGCCAATACCGCGGCGGCCGTCTGTTCCTGTTCTGTACTGCTCAACCCTGCTCTCCCGAAAACTGAACCAACCGCCGGTGTTCCAGCGTTACCGCCTCTCCTGGCTGCGTACCGTAGCCTAAACGCAGACGTTCCCGCAGGTACAGCAGGTTGGCTTCAATGGCGGCCAGATTGTCGCGCTGGGCCGGAGGCAGCGCCGCCAACGCCGCCGCGCGCAAGGTCTGCCATTGCCGCTGCGCCGTAGCGGCACCGGCGGCGGTGTCGGTCTGCAACCGGGCCTGCTCGTCCGCGCTGGGGATGCCATAGCCCGGGCTGTCGGCCAACAGACTGCCGGGGGCCAACAAGCCCGCAGCGCGCTCCATCAGCGCGTGGAAATCGTCCTGCTCAGGCAGGGTCTTGCCCGCTACCAGCAGCTTGCGTTTGAGCACATCGCCGGCCGCCACCTCGGCCTGCCGCCGGGCCGCCTGTTCGAGCAGCAACATCGCCGCCAGCACCTGCTCGTCGGCCTGCTGCATCCAGGCCCTGCGCTTTGCCGGCGGCAGCGCCAGCCATTGGCTCACGCTGTCGACCGGCAACGGCAATGCCTTGCGCGCGACCTCGAATACCAGCCGGTAATGCTCCGCTGCCGACTCGAAGTAATAACCGCCGCGCAGGGCGGCTGCACGCTCGCGCGGCGGATCGGCCAGCGCCTTGGCGCGCAGCGTCTGCAGCAAGCCGGTCGGGGTGATCGACAGCAGCTGCGCCGCACCCAGCCGCGGCGCGCCATCGCCGAGCAGCTTGCCGGTTTCCACCGCACAGTTGTTGCTGATGAAGTAATAGCGCCCGTCGTAGTCCCAGTGCAGACGCGCGGCCTGCTGCAGCAGGCTGGTGATCTCCTCAGGCTGCAGACGCAGCGGCGTGGAGGAGACCCCGCGCAACTCGACCTTGGTGTATTCCTCGATCACCTGGCTCAGCGGCAATACGAACAAGCGCGAGGGATAGGCGCCGGTAAGCCCGCGCCAACTGGATATCTGCACATCACCGACAAAGGCCCGGAACGACAGCACCAAGTGATGGCGCAAGTCCATCCGGCAGGCCGGCCCGGGCGTACGGCCCGGGGCGCATATCACCAGCCGCAGCATGCTGTGGCCCCAGCGGCTCATCAGCTTCTCGTTGCCTTCGGCCAGCAGGTAATCAACCTGGTAAACCCGCGCCGGGTCCAGCGCCAGCAGTTCGGCCAGACCTTCCTGCTCACCGGCTTGCATGAATGGCAACGCCGGCGGGCATTGCGCGGCTCCCAGCTGGCCGGGCGCGCCCAGATTCTGTGCGAACCACGCATGCAGCAGCGGCCGCCGGCAGGCGTAGTCCGGATCCAGCAGATAGTGTTCGAGGTTTACCGCGAAAAACTCTGCCGGGCTGTCCAGCTCGTAACGGTCGGGGCTGCGCAGACTGAAATTATTGCGTCCGCGCCCGGGCCATAGCGGACGCTGCTGCCAGCCAGCCAGATCCAGAAAACGCGGCTGCGCTGACCAGCCACCATCGGGCGAGCGGTCCAAGGCGTGCGCCAGTTCGTGGATCAAGGCTGCACGGGCCTGCTGCAACGCTTGGGCGGCGGCTACCGAGTCCGCAGGACCCGCCTGCAGCAAGGGCTGCAACAAGCTACGGTCAAGCCCGAGTTCGCGACCATGCGCCCTGCCCTGCACGTGCGCCGGCAGATCGTCGCGCCAGCGCAGCTGCAAAACCAGCGAGCTCTCGGCTGCGATGGCGGGGGGGACACGCGCCAGTACGTCGTCAATCAACTGCTCGCTGGCCCGCACCTGTGCGGCGTCCAGTGCAGGCAGCTGCGCGTGCAGCTCGATGCGTAAAGCCGCCTGCAAGGGGGCGGCAACGCAGAGCAACAGCACCGCCAGCCACCGCGCGGGCGGCAGCCGGCAGCGGTACGTCACAGGGCCAGGATCTTCCGGGCCAGAGCCATGTCGCTGGCATCACGCGCGGCGGCATCACGCTCGCGCAGCTGGATCAGGGCCGCTTCCAACCAGGCACCACGGATGGCGCCATTGCTGGCGACAAAGCCTGCCGCGTCTTCGCGTGCATCCAGCAGCACCTTGTCATCGTCCGAGGAGCTACCCGATGAATTGGACGACGCACCCGACGCGGAGCCGGCCGACGTACCTGCAAAGCTGGAGGCAAAGACCGACATCGGCAGGGCAATCAGAGCGCAGAACAGGATCGGACGGATCATTGGCAGGTCAACATCGGACAAATAAGGATGCCAAGAGTACCCAGCGACGCGGCCGGTTGGAACCTGCGTCTGGCCTGCAGGCCCGATCCATTCATGATCCCCCGCCGGCAGCACCTCCCCGCGCAGCGGGCCGACGCCTACACAACCAGCGCCAACCGGCATCCACCACGACATAGAACACCGGCACGAAGAACACCGCCAGCACCGTTGCCGCCACCATCCCGCCGAACACACCGGTACCGATTGCCTGCTGGGTTTCCCGCGACGCCCCCTGCGCCAGCATCAGCGGCACTACGCCAAGCGCGAACGCCATCGACGTCATCAGGATGGGACGCAAGCGCAGCCGCGCGGCCCGCAATGCGGCCTGCGCTGCGGTCAAGCCCTGCTGCTGCAACTGCCGCGCAAACTCCACGATCAGGATTGCATTCTTCGCCGATAGACCGATCACCGTGATCATGCCCACCTTGAAGAAAACGTCATTGGGCATGCCACGCAACAGCACTGCCGCCACCGCCCCCAACAAGCCCAGCGGCACCACCAACATCACCGCCATCGGTATCGACCAGCTCTCGTACAACGCAGCCAGCACCAGAAATACCACCAACATCGATATCAGCAGCAGCCAAGGGGCTTGTGACCCTGACGTTTTCTCCTGCAGCGACTGGCTGGTCCATTGCAGGGCAAAACCGGGCGACAGCTGCGCCGCAAGCCGCTCCATCTCGGCCATCGCCTGGCCGGTGGAAACACCTTCGGCTGGCGCACCAGACACATTCAGCGCGGGGAAGCCAAGGTAGCGCTGCAGCTGCAACGGCGACTCCTCCCACTGCGGACTGACCAGTTCGGCAAGTGCCACCATGCCACCCTGTGCATTGCGCACGTACAAGCGCAGCACGTCCTCAATCTCCATCCGGAACGGCGCATCTGCCTGCAGGATCACCTGCTGCAGGCGCCCCGCATTGGGGAAGTCGTTGACGTATTGCGAGCCCATCGCCACCGACAAGGTGTTGCTGATGTCGGCAAACCCAACGCCCATCGCCTCGGCCTTGGCACGGTCTATCTGCAGCCGCACGCTGTTGCCCGATGGCAGGCCATCGGCGTGCACCTCACCGAGCAAAGGGCTCGCCTGGGCCAGCGCCAACAGCTGTTTCTGCGCGGCGCGCAGCTGCTGCTGTGTCTGGCCACTGCGCGCCTGCAGCGCCAGGCTGAAGCCGGAGGAATTGCCCAGGCTGTCGATGGCCGGTGGCATCACGCTGATCACCTCCCCCTCGCTGCTGGCGGCCATTGCTTTCAAGGTGGCTGCCACCTCATCTGCAGCGGTTGCCCCGCCGCGTTCGCCCCAATCCTTGAGCACGGTGTAGGCCATGGCTGCACTCGGGCCCGAGCCGGCAAAGCTGTAGCCAGTGATGACCTGGTTGGCGGCGATACCCGGACGTGACGCGATATGCGCCTCGTAGTCCTGGACCACGGCCAGGGTGCGTTCGGCGGTGGCCTCGGCCGGGAGCTGGATCGAGGTCATGAAGTAGCCCTGATCCTCTTCGGGCAGGAAAGCACCTGGCAGCCACTGCAGACCCAGCAACAACAGCAGCACCAAGCCAGCAAACACTCCCATGACCCGTCCGCAGCGCCGCAGCACCGCAGCGACACTGCGGTGGTAGCGCCCGCTCATGCGCGCAAATCCACGATTGAACGCTGCGAACACGCGTCCGCGTGGCCGGTCGTGTGCAACCGGCCGTAGCAGGGTTGCGCACAGCGCAGGCGTCAGGCTCAACGCCAGCAGCGCCGAGATCAGGATCGCCACCGCCATCGATACGGTGAACTGCCGATAGATCGCGCCCACCGAGCCACTGGCAAACGCCATCGGAATGAACACCGCCGTCAGCACCAGAGTGATGCCAACCACGGCGCTGGTCAGCTCACGCATGGCCTTGATCGTGGCTTCGCGCGGCGCCAGGCCCTCTTCGGCCATGATCCGCTCGACCCCTTCCACCACCACGATGGCGTCGTCGACGATGATGCCGATGGCCAGCACCATGCCGAACATGGTCAGCACATTGATCGAAAAACCCAGCGCCAGCATCACCGCAAAGGTGCCCAGCAGGGCAATCGGCGCTACCAGCGCCGGCACCAGGGTGTAGCGCCAGTCCTGCAGGAACAGGAACATCACTGCGAACACCAGCAGCATCGCCTCCAGCAAGGTCTGCAATACCTTCTGGATGGAGATCTTCACGAACGGTGCGGTGTCGAAGGGGATGCTGGCCTGCACGCCCTTGGGCAGCAACGCCTCCAGCTCGACCATGCGCGCACGCACGGCCGATGACGTGCTGACCGCATTTGCGCCCGGACGCAGCTGGATGCCGGCGGCAGTCGCCACCTGCCCGTCCTCGCGGGTACCCCAGGCATAACTCTGCGCTCCTACTTCAACCCGCGCCACGTCGCCGAGCAGCACCCGCGAGCCATCAGCGCCAGCACGCAGCACGATAGCCGCGAACTGCGCCGGCGTCGTCAGCTGCCCGTCAGCCACCAAGGGCACGGTGATGCGCTGCCCCGGCACACTTGGCGAGTCACCGATACGGCCCGGCGCGATGTTCTGGTTCTGCTGCTCGATGGCGGTGACCACATCGCCCACAGTCAGCTCATAGCCTGCCAGTTCGGAGGGATCCAACCAGATCCGCATGGCCTGTTCGGCACCGAACAGCTGCACCCGGCCGACGCCATCGATGCGGCGCAGTTCCTCGATGATGTTGCGCGCCATGAAGTCGCCAAGCTGCGCCTCGGCGACGCTGCCATCGGGTGACCTCAGGCCAACCAGCATCAGGAATCCCGAATCGGCCGCCTCCACGAACAAACCGCTCTGGCGGACGCTGGCCGGCAGCCGCGGTTCGATCGCCTTGATCCTGTTCTGCACATCAACCTGTGCCATTTCCGCATTGGTGCCGGGAGCAAAGGTCGCGGTTATCGAGGCCTCACCGGAGGTATCCACCGAGGATTGGAAGTACAACAGGTGCTTGACGCTGGACAGCTCACGCTCGATCAGCCCGACCACCGAGTCGTCGAGCGTCTGCGGGCTGGCACCGGGATAGCTGGCATAGATGCTGACGCTGGTCGGTGCTACCGCCGGATAGCGCTCCACCGCAAGCTGCGGGATCGCCAACACACCGGCCAGCACGATGAAGATCGCCAGCACCCAGGCGAATACCGGGCGATCAATGAAGAAACGGGCCATGTCCTACCTTCAGTTGTTGCTGGATGCGACGGTGGCCTTGCCCTGCACAGGCACTGGCTGCCAAGGCGAGGTTTCGACCAGAGCCCCTTCCTGCAGGCGCTCCTGGCCTTCCACCACCACCCGCTCACCGACCTTCAGTCCGCTGCGCACGATCCATTGCCTATCGACGCTGCCGTCGACTTCGATGGTGCGGATCACCGCCTTGCCATCGCCGCCAATCACCCAGGCATAAGCCTGTCCACCGGCACTGCGCAGTACCGCCTGCTGCGGCAGCAACGGCAGCTGGCTGGCGCCGCCTCGCGGCACCCGCGCACGCACGAACATGCCCGGCAACAGATCGCGCCCGGGATTGTCGACCAGCACCCGCAGCACCACATCACCGGTGCGCGCGTCGACGTTGATACCGGAGAACAGCAGCTGCCCGGCCTGCTCATGCAGCTGACCATTGGCGCCGATGATCGCCACCGGCACCGCGCCGCCATCAGCCACATCCCGCCGCATCGTCGGCAACTGCGAGGCCGGCTGACGTACGTCCACATAGACCTGATCGATCTGCTGCACCAAGGCCATCGGCTCGCTGTCGGTGGCATTCACCAACGCCCCTTCGGTCACCATCGCCTGATCGATGCGGCCGGCAATGGGCGCGCTGACCGTGGCGTAGCGCAGGTCAAGCTGGCGCCTGGCCAGGATTGCCCTGGCCTCGGCCACCGCGGCCCGTGCCTGCTCGTATTCGAAGGTCGCGTCGTCGCGATGCTGGTGACTGACCGCCTGCGCATCAGCCAGCGCCTGCAGACGCTGCGCCTGCACCCGGCTGCGTGACAACGCCGCCTCGCTGCGCTGCAGGGCGGCCAGCGCGGAATCGACATCGGCACGGAATGCCGCCGGATCAATCTGGAACAGCGCCTGCCCGGCGGTGACCTCCGCCCCCTGCTCGAACAGACGCTTGCGCACGATGCCGCCAACCTGCGCACGGATCTGCGCGGTACGCAACGCCGAAACCCGCCCCTGCAGCTCGTCATCGCGCTGCACACGCTGCTTCGCAACGGTCACGACGCTGACCTTGGGCACCACATCCGGAGGTGTTTCGGGAGAAGAGCAGGCCGTCATGGCCACCATCAGGACCGCGCACAAAGCGGTCGTAATCCGTTGAATGTTCATCACTACACGTGCCGCTGCAAAGCCTGCTGGAACGCAGGCGCGCAGTTTGCCCGGCGATGATGGGGTTTCGATGGAGGGAATGTGGAGATAGCATGGAGGCAAGAACCTTTCGGCCGCACCCGGTAATGACCGCACATCTACCCGCCGCCATGATGGCGCAATGGGACCGCTCCCCTGATGCACTTGTCCTGATCGTCGAGGACGAAGCCGAGATCGCCGACATCATTGCTGCCTATCTGGAGCGGGAGAAACTACGCGTGTTGCGCGCCGCCGACGGCCGGACAGCGCTGGAACTGCACCACAGCGCCCGCCCCGACCTGGTGCTGCTGGATGTACAGCTCCCCGATATCGATGGCTGGGGCGTGCTTTCGCAGCTGCGCCAGCGCAGCGACACGCCGATCATCATGCTCACCGCACTGGATCAGGATCTGGACAAGCTGACCGCATTGCGGATGGGTGCCGATGACTACGTGGTCAAACCGTTCAACCCGGCCGAAGTCGCCGCACGGGTACGTGCGGTACTGCGGCGCACCCTGCGGTCGGCGCCGCGACAGGCCGCCACATCATTGCGAGCGGGGCCGTTGTTGATCGATCCGCAAACCCATTCGGTGCATGTCGAGGGTGAAGGCTACAGCCACGAGTTGCTGCTCACCCTCACCGAGTTCAAGTTGCTGCACTGCATGGCGCTGGCACCCACCCGCATTTTCAGCCGCAGCGAACTGATGTACCAATGCCTGCCCGAAAGTGAAGCACTGGAGCGTACCGTCGACAGCCACGTCAGCAAGCTGCGGCGCAAACTGGATGATGTGGGCGTTGCCAACATGCCGGCCAGTGTGCGCGGTGTCGGCTATCGCCTGGCGGCGGATCGCTGATGCGCCGCCCCGGCCTCAGCCGGCACATCATCATGTCGATGTCGCTGATGGTGATCAGCGTCATCGTAATGATGATCCTGTCCTCCTACCTGCTGTACGCCATCTTGGTCGAGTTCTATCCGGCCAGCACGCTGGAGCCGGAAGGCTGGCTGCCAACGGGCCCAGAGCTGGCGTGGATGGTGGGCGTCACCGTGATCGGGCTGGCGTTGGCACTGACCGCGTCGATTCGGCTGACCCATCGCATCGTCTCGCCGCTCAATACCCTGATGGATTCCATCCGTGCCCTCGCCGACGGCAATCTCGGCGCACGCGCCAAGGCCAGCGATGACGCCCTGGACGAGGTCGCTCTGCTGGTCGAGGACTTCAACACCATGGCCGCCCGCCTGCAGCACATGGACGGCGAGCGCACCCTCTGGCATGCGGCAATCGCGCATGAACTACGCACCCCGCTGACCATTCTGCGCGGGCGCCTGCAGGGCTTGGCCGATGGCGTGTTCCAACCAGATGAAGCGCAGTTCCGCAGCCTGTTGACGCAGGTGGAAGGCCTGTCGCGACTGATCGAGGACCTGCGCGTATTGGGACTGGCCGGCAACGGCAGGCTCGACGTACGCCGCGCGCCAACCGACGTGGTGCAGGAAGTGCATTCGGTGATGACGATGGTCGATCCTGCCTTCCGCAACGCCGGTTCGGTGCTGGAACTGGAAACCCACCGCAACGAGCACGTGGCCTACTGCGATCCCACCCGCCTGCGCCAGGCCCTGCTCGCCCTGCTGGAGAACGCGCGACGTTATGCCAGCCCGGGACGGGTGCGGATTTCCATCCACGAAGGCAAGGACCACGTGCAGCTGGCGATCGAGGACAACGGCCCGGGCATCGAGGCCGCCATGCAGGCGCACGTGTTCGATCCCTTCAGGCGCGGCGATGGCTCGCGTTCGCGACAAGGTGGCGGCAGCGGCCTGGGATTGGCGGTGGTCAAGGCAATTGCCGATGCCCACGGCGGCCAGGTGTCATGCAGCAGCGGCGCCACTGGCGGCAGCCGCTTCGTACTGGAACTGCCGCGCGAGTAGCCTGCCCGCGATGGCGCCGACGGATCGGCTGTTCGATCAGGGATCGAACAGCTTGCCCGGGTTCAACAACCAGTTCGGATCGAAGGCGCGCTTGACGCCGCGCATCAGTGCCACTTCAGCGTCGCTGCGGGTGCTGGCCAGGTAAGCCTTCTTGACCAGGCCAATACCGTGCTCGGCCGAGATGCTGCCGTCAAAGCGGTGCAACACCTGCGCCAGCAGCTTGGTCACGTGCTCGCATTGACTGAGGAATTCAGCATCGCTGCTGTCATCGGGCTTGAGCACGTTGATGTGCAGGTTGCCATCGCCGATGTGCCCGAACCAGACCACTTCGAAGTGGGGATAGGCACCATTGATCAGCGCCTGGGTTTCAGCCAGGAAGGCCGGCATCGCCGAAATACGCACCGAGACATCGTTCTTGTACGGTTTGTAACGCGCCACCGATTCGGTGATGCCTTCGCGCAACCGCCACAGCTGCTGGGCCTGTGCCTCGCTGGTGCTGATCACCCCATCCAGCACCCAGCCCTGCTCCATGCAGTATTCAAACGCCGCCAGCGCAGCGGCTTCGCCGGCCTCATCGGCGGAGGCGTATTCGGTTACCACGTAATACGGGTGAATCTCGTCAAACGGATACTGCGCGCCGTGCGCGGTGACGTGCTTGACCGCCAGATCGGTGAAGAACTCAAAGGCTTCCAGCTGCAGGCGCTCGCGGAACGCCGAGAACACCTGCATCAGCACCTCGAAGGACGGCAGTGCCAGCACCATCACATTGGTACTCGGCGGTGGATCGGTGAGCTTCAACGTGGCCTCGACCACGATGCCCAACGTGCCCTCCGAGCCGATCATCAGCTGGCGGAAGTCGTAGCCGCTGGAATTCTTTATCAAGCCCTTGTTGAGCTCCAGCAACTCGCCGTTGCCGGCAACCACCTTGAGCCCGGCAATCCATTCGCGGGTATTGCCGTAACGGATCACGCGGATGCCGCCGGCATTGGTGGCGATATTGCCGCCGATCGAACAGGAACCGCGCGCTGCGAAATCCACCGGATAGATCAAGCCGTGTTCCTTGGCGCTGTTGTGCACCGCTTCCAGCGGCATGCCGGCCTGCACCGTCAGGGTGCGGTCCACCGCATCAAACCCCAGCGGCTTGTTCATGCGCTCCAGGCTGAGCACCAGTTCGCCGTTGGCAGCGACGGCGCCACCGGACAGGCCGGTACGGCCACCGGACGGCACCACTGCCACCTTGTGCGCATTGGCCCAGCGCACCACGGCCTGCACCTCTTCGACGCTACCCGGCAAGGCAATGGCCAGCGGCGCCGGCGTCCAGCGCCGGGTCCAATCGCGCCCGTAGTGTTCCAGATCACCGGCGTCGGTCTTCAAACGCAGGTCGGGGCAGGACTGCAGCAGGGATTCCAGGCGCGGATCGGTCATGACGGTGCTTCGGCGGCGTGAAAGCCGCCAAGCGTGACAGCCCCATCGCGTGCCGTCCAGTCACCTTGCCCGCACTTCGCCGCCGACCTGGATTTCATCTGAAACCTTTTGCCATCAAGGCTTTGCCGCGTTGCGCAGCGCACAAAAGCCGGCCTGCTTCTGGCATAGTTGGCGGCCTACCCCTCTACGCCGCCGTTCACGACATGTCGCCCAAGAAGACCTCGTTTCCGAAGCAGGACATCCGCGTTTTGTTGCTTGAGGGGGTCAGCCAGACCGCCGTGGACGTCTTCAAGGCGGCCGGTTACTCGCAGATCGAGCTGTACAGCAAGTCGCTGCCCGAGGACGAACTGAAGGCGCGCATCGCCGAAGCCCATATCGTCGGCATCCGCTCGCGTACCCATCTCAGCGCCGAAGTGCTGGCCCACGCAAAGCGGCTGATCGCGGTCGGCTGCTTCTGCATCGGCACCAACCAGGTGGATCTGGAAGCGGCCGAACTGGCCGGCATTCCGGTATTCAACGCGCCCTACTCCAATACCCGCTCGGTCGCCGAGCTGGTGATTGCCGAGGCGATCATGCTGACCCGTGGCATTCCGCAGAAGAACGCAGAATGCCACCGCGGTGGCTGGTCCAAGTCGGCCGCCGGCAGCCACGAAGTGCGCGGCAAGACCTTGGGCATCATCGGCTACGGCCATATCGGCACCCAGGTTGGCGTGCTGGCCGAGGCCCTGGGCATGCACGTGATCTTCCACGACATCGAAACCAAGCTGTCGCTGGGTAATGCCCACCCGGCAATCAGCCTGGACGACCTGCTGTCGCGTTCGGACGTGGTCACCCTGCATGTGCCGGAGAATGGTTCTACGCAGTGGATGATCGGTGCCGAGCAGCTGGGCAGGATGAAGAAGGGTGCGCACCTGATCAATGCAGCGCGCGGCACGGTGGTCGATATCGCCGCACTGGATGCAGCACTGGGCTCTGGCCATCTCGGCGGCGCTGCGGTGGACGTGTTCCCGGTCGAGCCCAAGGGCAATGGCGACCTGTTCGAATCCCCGCTTACCGCGCATGACAATGTGATCCTGACCCCGCACGTCGGCGGCTCCACGCTGGAAGCGCAGGAAAACATCGGCGTGGAAGTGGCGGCCAAGCTGGTGCGCTACAGCGACAACGGCTCGACCCTGTCGGCCGTCAATTTCCCGGAAGTAACGTTGCCGGAGCACGAGCAGAGCCTGCGCCTGCTGCACATCCACCGCAACGTACCGGGTGTGCTGTCCAAGATCAACGAGATCTTCTCGCGCCACAACCTCAACATCGATGGCCAGTTCCTGCGCACCGACCCCAAGGTTGGCTACGTGGTGATCGACATCAGTGCCACCGAGGAACAGGCCGCCGCCATCCGCGAAGAACTGGCCGTAATCCAGGGCACCCTGCGCACCCGCATCCTGTACTGACGCAGCCGCGTAGTGCCGAGCCATGCTCGGCAGAAGCTTTCCCAGCAAAGCAAAAACCACAGCATCGCTACGCTCTGAAAGCTGCCCTCACTCCAACCCCTCTCCCGCATGCGGGAGAGGGGCTAGATCAATGCGGGCTGCGACGCCTGTAGTGCCGAGCCATGCTCCGCCAAAGCTCTCCCAGTAAAGCAAAAACCACAGCATCGCTACGCTCCAAAAAGCCGCCCTCACCCCAACCCCTCTCCCGCATGCGGGAGAGGGGCTAGATCAATGCGGCTGCGACGCCTGTAGTGCCGAGCCATGCTCGGCAGAAGCTTTCCCGGCAACGCTCCAGCCGAGCATGGCTCGGCTCCACCAATCTGCTTTCCCGGCAATCAATGTGTCTTGCCGGCAATGTCCCAGTGCAACATCGCTGCACGTCGCATCTATCTCTGCAACCAGCGGTTTGCCATGCGTCGCATGGACTCATCTTGGTCGCCGGCGATCTCAGCCACCGGCCGCCAGGCCAGTTCCAGCGATTCCTCGCTGACCACAAACGCCTCGTTGCCGCCAGCAACAACCACATAGCGCACGTCATAGTGCCAATGGCCTGGCACCTCCTTGCGCTCGGGGATCCAGTGGCGGTCCAGGTCGAAGATGTCTGCAGACGCCAGCGTCAGCCCCGGCAGTCCCGATTCTTCCTCGGCCTCGCGCAGCGCCACCGCAGCAAGGTCGTGGTCGCCGTCGGCGTGCCCGCCCAGCTGCAGCCAACGCTGCAGTTTGCGATGGTGGGTGAGCAGCGCGCGCTGACCGTCGGCGCTGACCAGCCAGGCGCTGCCGGTGAAATGACCGGCCAGGCGCTGGCGGGTGAACGGATCCACCCCACCCTCGTCAAGCAGCGCCAGGAACGCCTGCGCCAGCTCTGCATGCTCCCGATGCCGCTGGGAATAGTCCTCAAATGCCCGACGCAACTGTAGATCTTCTCCAAGCATGACTGTAAGCACATCCCATTCTTTCAAGCAGGCGGCCATTATCGCTGTCGATGTTGCAGTTGCGCTTGTCGAGTTTCGCTACCTTTGGCAAGGTAGAGTGGTTGCCGACCGTTCAGCTTGCGTCGCCAGACAACCGGCCCCGTCGCGCCAGCGCGTTCGGGCCAACACACAGCTCGGGAAATTGCGGAATGCTTAAAGCACTGTTGAGGGTCAAGCCGGTCGAACCGGCCGCACATGTCGATGCAGGTGAGCCTGTCGAAGGCAGCCTGCAAGGCGAAGCCACACTCAAACGCACCCTCACCGCCAAGCACCTGATCCTGCTCGGCATCGGCGCAGTCATCGGTGCCGGCATCTTCGTCCTTACCGGGCAGGCAGCAGCCAACCACGCCGGCCCGGCAGTGATGCTGTCCTTCGTCTTTGCCGGCATCGCCTGCGCGCTGGCCGGCCTGTGTTACGCCGAGTTCGCGGCGATGATGCCGGTCTCCGGCAGTGCCTACTCCTATTCCTACGCCACCCTGGGCGAAGGCATGGCCTGGTTCATCGGCTGGTGCCTGGTACTGGAATACCTGTTCGCCTCGGCCTCGGTCGCGGTCGGCTGGTCGGCCTACCTGATCAGCTTCATCACCACCACGCTGCACATGCCCTTCCCGGACGCCTTGTCGGCGGCACCGCTGGCCTGGACCGGCAGCGAGTTCGTCAATTCAGGCAAGCTGTTCAACCTGCCTGCGGTGCTGATCGTGGCCGCCATCACCGGCCTGCTGTATGTCGGCGTGACCCAGTCCACCTTGGTCAATGCCGTCATCGTGGCGATCAAGGTCATCGTGATCTGCCTGTTTGTCGGCTTTGGCGTCCAGTACATCGACCCGGCAAACTGGCACCCGTTCATCCCCGAAAACACCGGCACCTTCGGCGAGTTCGGCTGGAGTGGCGTATTCCGCGCCGCCACCATCGTGTTCTTCGCCTATATCGGCTTCGATGCGGTATCCACCGCTGCCGGCGAAACCAAGGACCCGCAGAAGAACATGCCGATCGGCCTGCTCGGCTCACTGGCCATCTGCACCATCGTCTACATCGTCGTCTGCGCGGTGCTGACCGGCATGCTGCCGTACAACCTGCTGGGCACCGACAAGCCAGTGGCTACCGCGCTGGAAGCCTATCCGACCCTGTCCTGGCTCAAGACCGCAGTCGAGATCGGTGCCATTGCCGGCCTGTCCTCGGTGGTGTTGGTGATGATGATGGGCCAGTCGCGCATCGCCTACACCATCTCCCGTGACGGCCTGCTGCCGAAGATGTTCGGCAAGGTCCACCCGCGTTTCCGCACCCCTTACGTCAGCACGGTGGTAGTCGGCGTGCTGGCCGCCCTGCTGGCCGGGCTGGTGCCGCTGAACGTGCTCGGTGAGCTGGTGTCGATGGGCACCCTGCTGGCCTTTGCCACCGTCTGCATCGGCGTGCTGGTGCTGCGCCGGACCAAGCCCGACATCGTGCGCCCGTTCAAGGTGCCGGCCGCGTGGCTGATCTGTCCGCTGGGCGCGCTGGCCTGCCTGGCGCTGTTCATGCAGGCCTTCGTCGTGCATTGGCACCTGTTCGTCGGCTGGACCGTGCTGGGCCTGTTCATCTATTTCGGCTACGGCATCCGCAACAGCAAGCTCAACAAGAGCGCCTGACCAACACCTCGACCGGCGCCCCGCGCGCCGGTTTTCTTTTGCGCGCCCGGCGCGCACCGACGAGCGAAGACCCGAAACATGTTCAAGCAACTCTGGGCCACCAAACACCCGCACGCCGCGCACCAGGAGGCCAATGGTTTGAGCCTGCGGCGCACCCTCGGCCCGTGGGGGCTGACCGCACTGGGCATTGGTGCGGTCATCGGCGGCGGCATCTTCGTCATCACCGGCCAGGCGGCGGCCAACCACGCCGGCCCGGCAATCATGCTGTCCTTCGTGCTGGCAGCCATCTGCTGCGCCTTCTGTGCCCTGGCCTATGCCGAATTCGCCTCGATGGTGCCGGTGTCCGGCAGCGCCTACACCTATACCTACGCCACCTTCGGTGAGCTCTCGGCCTGGTTCATCGGCTGGATGCTAGTGCTGGAATACGGCGTTTCGGCCTCGGCCGTGGCAGTCAGCTGGACCGGTTACTTCCTGAGTTTCCTCAACCACTTCGACATCCATCTGCCCGCCGCGCTGGTCAACGCGCCGCTGGATGCGCAGCTCAAGCCGACCGGCGCGATCGCCAACCTGCCGGCCGCGATCCTGGTGCTGCTGCTGACCTGGCTGTGCTACGTGGGCATCAGCAAGTCCTCGGCGATGAACATGGCCATGGTCGTACTCAAGACCGGCCTGATCATCCTGGTGATCATTGCCGGCTGGAAATACGTGGACACCAGCAACTGGACTCCGTTCATCCCGGCCAACGAAGGCCCGGGCAAGTACGGCTTCGAAGGCGTATTGCGTGGCGCGGCGATGGTGTTCTTCGCCTATATCGGCTTTGAAGCGGTGTCGGTTGCCGCACAGGAATCGCACCGCCCTCAGCGCGACCTGCCGATCGGCATGTTGTTGTCGCTGGTGATCTGCACCGTGCTCTACATCGCCATGGCTGCGGTCATGACCGGCCTGGTGCCGTACCAGCTGCTGGGCACGGCCGAGCCGGTGGTCACTGCAGTTG
This sequence comes from Stenotrophomonas sp. STEN240, assembly GCF_056756175.1. Classification (NCBI taxonomy): domain Bacteria; kingdom Pseudomonadati; phylum Pseudomonadota; class Gammaproteobacteria; order Lysobacterales; family Lysobacteraceae; genus Stenotrophomonas; species Stenotrophomonas sp. STEN240. Next base: position 179,844 of record NZ_JBRRBO010000002.1, read on the forward strand.
CCGCGCATCCGCAACTGGATTGGCTACGCATCATTGTCGAGATCGGCGCGCTGATCGGCCTGGCCTCGGTGGTGCTGGTAATGGTGATCGGCCAGCCGCGCATCTTCATGATCATGGGCCGCGATGGCCTGCTGCCGCCGGTATTCACCAAGATCCACCCCAAGTACCGCACCCCGCACATCAATACCGTCATCACCGGTATCGGCATCGCGCTGCTGGCGGCCTTGTTCCCGCTGGATATCCTCGGCGAGCTGACTTCGATGGGCACGCTGATCGCTTTTGCCGCGGTCTGCGCCGGCGTACTGGTGCTGCGCCGCACCCAGCCCGACCTGCCGCGCCCGTTCCGTATTCCGATGGCCTGGTTGATCTGCAGCCTGGGCGTGCTCAGCTGCATCGCGCTGCTGACCGCAATGACCCTGCACAACTGGATGCTGATGGGCGTGTGGACGGCCACTGGCTTCATCATCTATTTCCTGTACGGCGTGCGCCACAGCAAGCTGAACGCGGAAAACAAGGCCAAGAACGGCTGAGCCGCCGGACAGAAGCCAAGCTGAAGCCCGGGCCTTGTCCCGGGCTTTCTTTTTGCAGATCGTTGGCCGAACCGCCTCGCCCTGTAGCCCGGGTAAGCGAACGCGCACCCGGGGCCTTTCGCATGCATCCTGACTTAAGGCTCCCGGGTGCGCTGCGCTTACCCGGGCTACAACGGCGCCGCGCCGGGGTACCGACGACACCCATATTCCGCACTGGCATCAGTTCCATCCGGATGCGTGCATGAACCTGCAACTGTTCTTAGTAGAATGGGCGCCATGAACGCGCCTACTGTCCCCTACGACGCCCAGCGGCTGAGCGAACTGGCCCAGCTGCTGATCGACAACATCCGCGAGCTGGCCCACGCCGGCTGGACACCTGCCACCAGCAGCAATTTCTCGCACCGCCTGGATGATCGGCACGCGGCCATCACCGTGTCCGGCAAGGACAAGGGGCGGCTGATCGAAAGCGACATCATGGTGGTGGATTTCGACGGCAAGGCCGTGGGCCGGCCGCTGCGCCCGTCAGCCGAAACCCTGCTGCACACCCAGCTGTACGCCCGTTTCCCGGAAGTCGGCTGCGTGCTGCATACCCACTCGCCAGTGCAGACCATTGCCTCGCGCCTGTACGGCAGCGACGGCCATATCCGCCTGGAAGGCTACGAGCTGCTCAAGGCCCTGCACGGCAACGCCACCCACGAAACCGCCGTGGACCTGAAGGTATTCCCCAACACACAGGACATGGATGTGTTGGCCGCCCAGGTCGAGGCCGAACTCGACAAGGGGCCGATGTGGGGTTATCTGATTGATGGCCACGGCCTGTACGCCTGGGGCCGCGACATGGCCGAAGCCCGTCGCCACCTGGAAGCCTTCGAGTTCCTGCTGCATTGTGAGCTGGAGCTACGCCGCCTGCGCGGCAACGCCTGACCCCCTTTCCACGTCGAGTCCCCCATGAGCCGACTGCGCATTTTCAATGAAACCGCCCCTGACGCGCCGCTGTTCGACAGCCGCGACGGCGAGGTCATCGCTGCTGAACTGAACAAGATCGGCGTCACCTTCGAACGCTGGCAAGCCAAGCACCCGGTCACGCCCGGCGCCAGCCAGGACGAAGTGTTCGCCGCCTACCGCGAAGACATCGACCGCCTGGTCGCCGCGCACGGCTTCAAGAGCGTGGACGTGGCCTCGATTGCCCCGGACAACCCGGCCCGCGCTGAGATCCGCAAGAAGTTCCTCGACGAGCATTACCACAAGGAAGACGAAGTACGTTTCTTCGTCGCCGGCTCGGGCCTGTTCACCCTGCACGTGGATGACAAGGTCTACGAAGTGGAGTGCGTGAAGGACGACCTGATCGCCGTACCGGACAGCGTCAAGCATTGGTTCGACATGGGTGAGGAACCGAGCTTCGCCGCCATCCGCTTCTTCACCGAGCCGGACGGCTGGGTCGGCCACTTCACCGGCACCGACATCGCCCAGCGCTTCCCGCGCTACCAGCCCAGCGCGGCATAAGCCGAGCTGAGCCCGCTTTTGCCCGGAGCCTCCGCTCTGCTTAAGCCCCTCTCCCGCTTGCGGGAGAGGGGTTGGGGTGAGGGCAGCTCCTGACTCTTGCCCCATACCCTCGCCAACCAAGCATTCGTGCCGAAAAGCACCGTGCAGGAAGACCAGCATGACCATCAACGCCATCCTCACCGACATCGAGGGCACCACCTCCAGCATCTCCTTCGTCAAGGAAGTGCTGTTCCCCTACGCCCGCAAGGCCTTACCCGGCTTCGTCCAGGCCCACGGCCAGGAACCGCAGGTGCGCCAATGGCTGGATGCAGTGGCCACCGAAATCGCCGCCAGCGCCTGCCAGGACGAGGTCATCGTTGAAACCCTGCAAGGCTGGATAGACCAGGACCGCAAGCACACCGCGCTCAAGGCGCTGCAGGGCATGATCTGGGATACCGGCTACCGCAATGGCGACTACGCCGCACACATGTACCCGGAAGTAGCCGATGTGCTGCGCGGCTGGCACGCGCGTGGCCTGCCGCTGTACGTGTACTCCTCCGGCTCGGTGCCGGCGCAGAAGCTGTTCTTTGGTTTCAGCAACGCGGGCGACCTCAATAGCCTGTTCTCGGGCAACTTCGACACTGAAGTCGGCGGCAAGCGCGAAGCGGCAAGCTATGCGCACATCGCCAAGGCCATCAACACCGCGCCGGGCGAGATCCTTTTCCTGTCCGACATTGTTGAAGAACTGGATGCCGCCCGCGATGCCGGGCTGCAGACCGTTCTGGTGGACCGCCTCGACGACTACCCGCAGCCGCGCACCGGCGAAGCCACGCACGGTCATCCCCGGGTCGAGCGCTTCGATCAGATCACCCTCTGATCGCCCCAGCCGCATACCGCAAGACGGCCCCTGATGGGGCCGTTTTCGTTTCAGCTGCCGGCGGCGGGTTGCCAGCAAAGCAGCTGCTGGTTTCACGCCAAACCCACTCCGCCATCACCGGCGGTAAAGCTTCCGCAACGCAGGATCATCGAGCCGCCCACAAGGACACCTGGCGCGCGATCAACCCAGCAACGGAGACCTCATCGCATGAGCATCACCGCAGAGATCGGCCAGGCGCTGGCCGCCGAGTTCAGCCTTCCCGACGTCCGCACATTGACCGTCATCGTCTCACGGCTGACCACGGCCATCGTGCTGGGCGGCCTGCTGGGGCTTGAGCGTGAGCGCAAGGGGCGCGCGGCCGGACTGAAAACCCACATCCTGGTCTCGGTAGGTTCGGCGCTGTTCGTGCTTGCGCCCTTGCAGATGGGTATCTCCGGCGCCGACGTTACCCGCGTGATGCAAGGCATCGTCTCCGGCATCGGTTTTCTGGGTGCTGGCGCCATCCTCAAGCTCGATGCCGAGGAGCGCATCCAGGGCCTGACCACCGCCGCCGGCATCTGGATGACCGCCGCCATCGGCATGGCTGCCGGCATGGGCATGGAAATGGTGGCCTTCATCACCACGATTGCCGCACTGGCCGTGGTCAGCACGCTGCCGAAGCTGATGCCGGACAAGCGCAGGAACATGGATGGCAGCCAGACCGATCTCGACACCTGATCGGCCTGGGTTACCGCAATACTGGCAACTTGAACATGTGCAGCACCCAGCAGGATCCAACCTCAGAGCAGCAAAATCGATTTCTCTTGTGGGAGCGGCATAAGTCGCGAAGCACACACATTTTCAGATGACATAGCTGCCAAGGCTCTGAACAATGCCAGCTTCGCGGTTTACACCGCTCCCACAAACAGATGCCGAGCTGGCGCATCCCCTGCTTCGCAACCGGGCGTTCTACGGCAACACCGACCTTCGCTATTCCGTTTGCTTGGCCGGGCTGCGCAGCACCAGCACATCGATGCTGGAACGCACACCCAGGCGCGCGGTGAAACCGTCCCATTGGCCCACGCCACTGCTGACGAACAACACCATCTCGCGCACCCGGTACTCGCCACGTACATAGCCGTGATTGAAAGGTGCTACCACCCAACGATCAAACCCGAGCATGTGCCCGCCATGGGTATGGCCGGAAATCTGCAGATCGATCGCACCAGTCGCAGCGGCCGCGCGTGCCTGCTTGGGCTGGTGGGCCAGCAGCACATGCACTTCGCCGCCCCTGCCGCCATCCACCACTGCCTGCATGTCCGGCGCCAGGCCACCGTGCATGTACGAGCTAGGCTTCAGCGCCGCCAGGTCACCAATGCCCGAAACCGCCAGCCTGCGGCCGTTGATGGTCAACAGCGCGGTCTGGTTCTCCAGCACACCCAGCCCCATCTGGCGGAAATGCGCCATCCACGCGCTGTAGTCGTAGTAATACTCGTGGTTGCCCGGCGCCAACCAGACACCGTAAGGGGCCTTGAGCTGCGCCAGCGGCGCGGCGAAACGGCCGCTGTCCTCCAGGCCACCGTCAGCCATGTCACCGGGCAGCACGATCATGTCGGGCTTGGCCGCCAGGGTGGCATCGACGATGCGCTGGGTACGCCAGGTGCGCTTTACCGGGCTGATATGCAGGTCGGCCAACACCGCTACGCGCAGTCCGTCCATCTCCTTGGGCAGGTTGGGAAGGACCAGGTCGCGCTCGTGCACCTGCGGCGGCTTGAGACCGTTATAGATGCCAAGTGTGGCAAGCAGCACGATCACCGTCGCCGCGCCATGGTTGAAGCCGGTGCCGTGCCAAAGCGCGGCCAAGCGCGAGCTGCGCGGCAGCAGGCGTGACAACAGCCAGCCGGCCTCGCGCAGCAGCACGAACACCAGCACCAGCATGAACATCACCAGCACCCAACCGAATACCAGTTGGATCCAGGCTTCGACCGTGTAGCTGAAGACATCCATCCGCCACAGCGTGGCGAAGCACAGCCCGAGCAGGGCCAAGCCGACGGTGATGCCGGTACGCCAGCGACGTTGGCGCTTGGACAGAGGGTTGACCGGCCACCAGAACAGAATGACGAGCAGCGGCAGGATCAGCGATACGAATAGAGTCATCGGCTATAGCAGCAGCGGCGCGCAGAACAGCCGCGATCACGCCGCAAACAGGTTTGAAGGGGATCGCGCACTGTGCCACGGCTACATGGCAAATCGCGCGGTTATGGCTGGAACACTACGTACGACCGAGCGTTGAATGTAGAGCCGAGCCATGCTCGGCTGGAGCTTGCCAAGCAATGCTGGGGCGGCTTGGGCTTCCCCGGCAATGCTGGGAAAGCCCTTGCCGAGCATGGCTCGGCAATACGCTCCTGCTCCCTCCCTTTGGCCAACGGCCAAGGGGAGGGTTGGGGAGGGGTTAGCCTTTTGCGGTAATGCCCCTTGCCGAGCATGGCTCGGCACTACAGTTGGGGCTTTGCTGGTGAAGCCCTTGCCGAGCATGGCTCGGCACTACCGGTAACCGGCGTTGCCGGTTACTTGGACTTTTCGGCGATCCAGGCGTTGAGCTTCTCGTCCAGCACGTCCAGCGGCACCGAGCCGTCCTTCAGCACTTCGGCATGGAACTCACGGATGTCGAACTTGGCGCCCAGCTTGTCCTGCGCGCGCTTGCGCAGTTCCTGGATCTTCAGCTCGCCGGTCTTGTAGGCCAGCGCCTGGCCCGGCCAGGCGATGTAACGCTCGGCTTCTGCAATGGCATCGGGCTCGCTCACCGAGGAGTTGGCGAACATGTAATCCAGCACCTGCTGGCGGGTCCAGTTCTTGGAATGCAGGCCGGTATCCACCACCAGGCGCACCGCGCGCCACAGCTCACCCTGCAGGCGGCCGAAGTAGCTGTACGGGTCGGTGTAGACGCCCAGGTCCTTGCCCAGGCTTTCGGCATACAGGCCCCAACCTTCGATGAAGGCGGTTTCGCCGCCGAAGCGACGGAACGCCGGAACGCCGCTCAATTCCTGCTGCAGGGCCAGCTGGAAGTGGTGGCCCGGAATGGCTTCGTGCAGGAACAGGTCTTCCGCGTCCCAGGTCTTGCGCGTCGGCAAGTCATAGGTGTTCACGTAGAAGATGCCCGGGCGGCTGCCGTCTTCGCTGGGCTGCATGTATTCGCCGCCGGCGGCCGACTTGGCGCGGAAGGCCTCGATCGGGCGGATCTCGAAGCCCGCCTTCGGGGTCAGCGAGAACAGTTTGGGCACATTGGCGTTGATCTTGGCCTCAAGACCACGGTAATGCTCCAGCAGTTCCGGCTCGGACTTGAACTCAAACTGCTTGTCGTTCTGCATGAACTTGAAGAAGTCCTGCAGCGAGCCCTTGAAGCCCACCTCGGCCATCACCTTCTGGATTTCGCCGTGGATACGCTCCACTTCCTTCAGGCCGATCTCGTGGATCTGCTCCGGCGTCTGCGCGGTGGTGGTGCTCTGCTTGGCGTTGAAGGCGTACCACGCCTTGCCGTCCGGCAGTGAATCCAGGCCCACCGTGTCGCGCGTGGCCGGCAGATAATCGTTGGCAATGAAATCACGCTGCTGCTTGATCGCCGGCATCAGCTTGTCGTTGATCACGCTGCGGAACGCCTCGGTCAGGCGGTCCTTGTCGGCCTGCGCGAAATCGGCCGGCAGCAGCTTGATCGGGCCCCAGAACTGGCTGTCCTCGGCCTTGGCGGTGAGGATCTCGTCGAACTGCGGCACCACTTTTTCCATCAGCACGCGCGGCTGCACCACACCGGCCTTCATGCCTTCACGCATGTTGGCGTTTTCGGTTTCCAGCAGCACCGGGATGCGCGCGGCACGTGCCAGCCAGTTGTCGTAGTCCTTGACCGTCTTGAACGGCTGCGCCACCTGGCCCGAACCCAGCATCACCGCATAGCTGACGGTGGAGCCCATCTGGTTGACCGGCATCATCCAGGTCGGGAATTTCTCACCTTCCAGCGACTGCTTCTGCTCTTCAACGAAGATGCGGTAGCTGAGCAGGTCCTGCCCGGCCAGGCCGGCATCGCCGAGCTTCTCGGCCTTGCCCAGCCATTCCTGGGTGAAGTCATGGCTCTGCTTGCGGAACTCGGCCGAGCCGAAATCCGGCAGCTGGTCGTTGTAGCGGTTGTCGCCCTGGAAGGTGGCCTGCAGCGGGTTCAGCTTGAGCACGCCCTCCCAATAGTCGGCATACAGCTGGTTCAGCTGCGCGGCCTTGTCGGCCTGCGGCGCCTGGGCGCTGCTGTCAGCGGCCGCAGGCTGCGAGGTCGGAGAACAGGCGGCCAACAGGGTGGCCAGGGAGAACGAGACGGCAAGCGCCAACGGTCGGACGGTCATCAGGGGTTTCCAACAAGGGGAACAAGGCCGCCAGCGTCAGCGCAACTGTCATTTGCCGGAAGGGCCAAAGGTCATTGCCGGGCAACCGACATCGCAGCCGGGGCCGCAAACCGTCATAATCGCCTCCCTGATGCGGCCGTCACCGGCGGCCGTCACCCGTATTCACGCTCGCCCGGGCCCGCTTATGCCCGGAGTGAGCCTTTGCCGTTGCTGTATTTATGACTACTTCGCGTCGCCCGCTGGGCTTCTGGTCCGCCACCGCCCTGGTTGTGGGCAGCATGATCGGCTCGGGCACCTTCCTGTTGCCCGCCACCCTCGCCCCCTATGGAGCGGCAACCCTGATCGGCTGGGGCATCACCCTGTGTGGCGCGCTGCTGCTGGCCATCACCTTTGCCCAGCTGGCAAAACGCTGGCCGCAGACTGGCGGCCCCTACGTGTTTGCGCGCAATGCCTTCGGCGAACTGCCGGGGTTCCTGGTGGCCTGGAGCTACTGGATCTCGATGTGGTGTGCCATCGCCGCCATTGCGGTGGCCTTCGCCGGCAGCATCGGCGCCATTTTCCCGGAACTCACCGCCACCCCGGTGCGCGCGGCCACCTGCGGCCTGGTCGCGCTGTGGGCCTGCGCCGGCGTCAATCTGATCGGCATGCGCGAGGCCGGCCGCCTGCAGCTGCTGACCACGGTATTGAAAGTGGTGCCGCTGCTGATGTTCGGCCTGGTCGCGCTGTGGCTGGTGGATACCAGCCACTACGTGCCCTTCAATCCCTCCGGCCAGTCACTGGGCAGCGTGGCCGCTGCCACCGTGGCACTGACCCTGTGGGCCATGATCGGCCTGGAGGCGGCTACCGTGCCGGCCGACTCGGTTGACGATGCGCCGCGCACCATTGCCCGCGCCACCGTCACCGGTACGCTGATCGCCGGCATCGCCACCGTGCTGGCCTGCACCACCGTGCTCGGCCTGCTGCCGGCCGATGTGCTGGCCAAGTCCGGCGCGCCGATGGCCGATGCCGCCGCCGCGCTGTGGGGCCCGACCGCCGGCATGCTGCTGGCGGTGGTGATGGCCATCTCCTGCGTTGGCGCACTCAATGGCTGGACCCTGCTGTCGGCGCAGCTGCCGATGGCGGCCGCCCGCGATGGCGTGCTGCCGCGTGCTTTCGCATATGAAAACAAGCGCGGCACGCCGGTATTCGGGGTGATCGTCAGCTGCCTGCTGGCCACCGTGCTGGTGATCTGCAACTACAACCGTTCGCTGGTGGATCTGTTCAAGTTCTCGGTGCTGCTGTCCACCGCCGCCACCCTGCTACCCTACCTGGCCGGCGCCGCTGCCTGGTTGTGGCGCGGCACCGGCATTCCCTCACGCATCGCCGCCGCAGGTGCGTTGGCCTTCAGTCTGTATGCCATCGCCGGCATCGGCAGCGAGGCCTTGCTGTGGGGCGTGGCGCTGATCGTGGCCGGTTTGCCGATCTACTTCTGGCTGCGCCATCGGCGTTGACCGGGCTGGTGCCGGGCCATGCTCGGCAGGGGCTTTACCGGTAAGGCCCCCAGCCAAGCATGGCTCGGCTCTACGCAGTCAAAAGCTACCCCTCCCCAGCCCTCCCCTTCGCTGCGCGAAAGGGAGGGGGCAAAACGGTAGTGCCGAGCCATGCTCGGCAGGGGCTTTGCCGGTAAGGCTTCAGCCGAGCATGGCTCGGCTCTACGCAGTCAAAAGCTACCCCTCCCCAACCCTCCCCTTCGCTGCGCGAAAGGGAGGGGGCAAAATCGATCACCCTCCGCCAATTGCACCCGCCGGAAATCCGGCGCGCAGTCTGGCACCGCTCTTGCATCTATCCGGGCATGAGTCCCGAACTTGCCCTCACCGAACTGCGCGGCGGCCTTGTCGCCACGCTGTGGATCGCCGGCCCGCTGCTACTGATCGTGCTGGTCGTCGGCGTGGTGATAGGCATCATCCAGGCCGCCACCCAGCTGAATGAGCCGACCATCGCCTTCGTCGCAAAAGCCGCAGCCCTTACCGCGGCGCTGTTCGCGCTGGGCAGCCTTCTGCTCGGCCATCTGGTCGAGTTCACCATCTTGTTGTTCCAGCGCATTCCCCACCTGATCGGCTAGCGGCATGGACTCGGTCACGCAGACGGTCATCGACGGCCAACAGGCATTTGCCATCATCGGCAATACCCTGTGGATCATGCTGCGCATCGGCGCGATGCTGATGGCCATGCCGATGCTGGGCACACGCGCGGTGCCAGCGCGGGTGCGCGCAATGCTGGCCATCGCCCTGTCCGTGGCGCTGGCGCCGGTATTGCCGCCGGTACCAATCTTCAACGGCTTCGACTCGGCTACCGTGCTCAGCATCCTGCGCGAGGTAGCGGTCGGGGTCAGCATCGGTTTCCTGCTGCGGTTGATCTTCGAAGCCGGCGCGATGGCCGGTGAAATGATCGCGCAAAGTACCGGCCTGGCGTTTGCGCAGATGGCCGACCCGATGCGCGGTGGCAGCTCCGGTGTGATCGGGCAATGGTTCTACCTGATGTTCGGCCTGTTGTTTTTCACCAGCAACGGCCATCTGGCACTGATCTCGCTGCTGGTGGACAGCTACAAGGCGCTGCCGATCGGAACTGCCCTGCCCGATCCGCACGCGGTGGCGGCATTGGCGCCCACGTTGGCTCTGCAGATCTTCCGTGGCGCGCTGTCGCTGGCACTGCCGCTGGTGGTGGCGATGCTGGCGATCAACCTGGCTTTCGGCGTGCTGGCCCGCGCCGCGCCGGCGCTCAATCCGATGCAGCTGGGTCTGCCGGTGGCACTGCTGTTGGGGCTGTCCCTGCTTACCCTGTTGTCAGGGGAAATGGGCGCGCCCGTGCAGCGTTTGTTCGACACCGCCTTTGATACGGCGCGACAGGTGACAATGTGACGTTGCGCTCAGCTCAAGGTTTTTGATTTGGTATTGCCTGACCCCCCTATTGCCGGTTCCTCTATACCGGTGGATAGTCCGGGTACAGGCGGGCGCCGCAGGGGAATGCGGAACCGAGTACGGCATCTCGCTGCCGCAACCGCGGCACGACAATCTTAGGGAGAGGGTTTGATGCTCGTTGGCAGCTACAACCCGTTGTTTGTCGTGTTGTCCATCCTGGTTGCCATTCTTGCCTCGTTCACGGCATTGGACATGGCTTCACGGGTATCGGCCTCGCAACCACGGCGCATTGCCGCCCGTTGGCTGCTGGCCGGCGGCGTGGCAATGGGTGCGGGCATCTGGTCAATGCACTTTGTCGGCATGCTTGCCTTCCGTTTGCCGATCCCCTTGGGCTACGACCTGTGGCTGACCCTGGAATCGCTGCTGGTCGCAGTGGCCGCCTCGATCTTTGCCCTGTGGCTGGTGTCCCGGCCCACCCTGCCGCATCTGCGGCTGGCACTGGGCGCCTTGTTGATGGGTCTGGGCATAGCCTGGATGCATTACGTCGGCATGTCGGCGCTGAAGATGTCGCCGGAAATCGACTACGACCCGATCTGGTTTGCGCTGTCCATCATCATTGCGGTGGGCGCCTCCTGGAGTGCGCTGTATATCGCCTTCCGTCTGCGCACCGTCGAACACGCCCTGCCACCTCGGCTGATTGCCGCGCTGGTGATGGGCCTGGCCATCGTCGGCATGCATTACACCGGCATGGCCGCAGCTCGGTTCCCGGCCAATGCAGTCTGCACGGCCGCCATTGGCGGTGGTGTTCCCACTGAATGGCTGGCTGCCTGCGTGGTGCTGCTGACCGTTGGCGTGATGGCGGTGGTTTTGACCATCTCCCTGTTCGAACAACGCATGCAGGCGCGGCTGCTGCACCTGCGCAACTCGATGCTGTCGGCCTCGCTGGACGATGCCCGCAAGGAGCTGTTCCACGCCAGCCAGCACGATTCACTGACCCGCCTCCCCAATCGCCAGCTCTCGCATGAACGCATAGAGCAGATGCTGCAGGACGGGCAGGCCATCACGGTGATGTCGATCGACCTGGACGGCTTTCGCCATATCAATGGCACCTTCGGTTCGCAAACCGGCGATGCGGCCCTGGTCGAAATAAGCGAGCGCCTGCGCCAGTTGCTGCCGACCGAGGACCTGGTAGGCCGCCTCGGCGGGGACCAGTTCGTCATCGCCAGCACCTTGGTGCAGCCCGAGGAAGTCGATGCCCAGGCCGAGCGCATCATCCTGGCGGTCAACTCGGTGCGGGCCGGCGGTCGCGACCTGCGCATCACTGCCAGCCTGGGCGTTGCCCAGTTCCCGCAACATGGCAGCAACGCCGCACAACTGATCGCCATGGCCGAAACCGCCATGGCCTACTCCAAGCAATCCGGCCGCAACAGCCATGCGCTGTTTGCCGACTGGATGAACGACAACGTCGAACAGGACCGGCGCCTGCTCGAGGACCTGCGCAAAGCCCTGGGCAGCGCGCAGTTGTCGCTGCACTACCAGCCGCGGGTGCACGCCAACAGCGGCCGCATCAGCGGCGCCGAGGCACTGATCCGCTGGCGTCACCCCGAGCACGGCTATATCCCGGCCGAGCGCATCATCCGCCTCACCGAGCAAAGCGAGCTGATGGATGCCATCAGCAACTGGGTGCTGGATGAAGCCTGCCGGCAGGTACGCAGCTGGCAGGATGCCGGCAACAGCGACTGGCGCGTCTCGGTGAACCTGTCCGGCCGCCAGTTGGGCTCGCCCAAACTGCTGCAGGACATACGTGCCGCGCTGGAGCGCAATGAACTGGACCCCTCACGACTGATACTGGAAATCAGCGAAACCGCAGTGATGCGCGACGCTGAAAGCACCATTGCAGTGCTGCGCAGCGTCGCGGGGCTGGGGGTGGGCATTTCGATCGACGATTTTGGCACCGGCGTCTCCAGCCTGCTGCACCTCAAGCGCCTGCCCGCCACCGAGATCAAGATCGGCCGTGCCTTCGTACTGGCGCTGGAGGACAGCGACGAGGACGTGGTGATTGTCTCGGCCATCGTCGCACTGGGCCATGCCTTGAATCTGCAGGTGGTTGCCAAGGGCATCGAGACCCAGGGGCAACGCTCCTACGTGGAACGCCTGGGCTGTGACCACCTGCAGGGCTACCTGCTGGGCCGCGCGGTCAGCGCCGAGAACTTCATGCGCCTGCATGGCGGCGACGCCCAGCTTGCCGCGATGGAGGCCCGGCTGGCCTCGTTCCAGGCCAGCCCCGAATAGGCCCTGTAGTGCCGAGCCATGCTCGGCAAGGGGCTTTACCGGTAAGGCCTCTGCCGAGC